>JBAPYD010000368.1:0-1500 GCA_049284555.1 Chromatiaceae bacterium
GCGCTAAACACCAACCTCGCGGCCGAGCGCCAGCGCCTCGGTAAGCTGGAGGTCGCGCTCGCCAAGCTGAGCCGCGCCTTGCGCGGCCAGCTGGCGGCCCGGAGCGTGGAATGGGAGAACGTCCAAAGAGCGCTGCCGCCGGGGGCGGCGCTGCTGGAGCTACGCGCGTACAAGCCAGTGGACTTCAAAACGGGCGAGTTCGGCGAGCCGCGATGGCTCGCGTTGCTGCTGCCGCAGACGCCACCGGCGCAGTGAAAGGAGGCCGGCGGCGCACCCGCGCTGCGGCTTTGGGACCTGGGGCCGGTCGCTGAGACGGATGATGCATTTGCGCGGCTGCGGGCTGGCGATGCGAGCGCCGCAGGCGAGCTCTACCAACGCCTCTTCGGTCCCATCGACGACGAGATAGCCGGCTTTGAGACTCTCTACCTGGCCCCCGACGGGCAGCTGGACCTGGTGGCCTTCACGCGGCTTCAGGTGCCGGCGCGGGGCTCGGACGATGGCCAGGAAGGCCCAACCCGCTACTGGATCGAGCGCCAGGTACTGCGGGTGGTGGGCGTCGGCCGCGACCTGCTGTCCCAGGAGCAGCCCGATGCCACCGCCGGGATGTTGGCGCTGGGCGGCATCGACTACGAGCGCTTTCCCGAGCAGGCCCAGCCGCGAGCCGGGGCAGTGACGGCCGCGCCCGAGCCCACGGCGTCCAGCTCATCGGCGTCGAGCCCCGCGCCCGTGCTGCTCGCGATGAACGAGCGCCTGCGCGCCGAGCGGGACGGCTTTCAAAGCCTGGAGGAAACGGAAGCCGAGGCTCAGGAGGTCAGCAACTACTACTGGGATAAGCAGGGCGGCCAGTCCGTCATATTGAATGGCACGGAAGCCAGCGAGGCGCGGCTGAAGGCCCTCGAGCGTCCGCCCCGGCTGCTGCACCTCGCCACCCATGGATTTTTCCTGTCCCAGGAGCAGGATGCCAACGCCGCTGGGCCCGCTACCGGCTTCGACCGCGCCCTGACCCTCTCGGGCCTGGCGCTGGCGGGCGCCAATCTCGGGCTCCAGGGCAAGACCGGTCCCAACGGCGAGGACGGCATCCTGTACGCGCTGGAGGCCCAGGACCTGAACCTGGAGGGCACGGAGCTGGTGACACTCTCCGCCTGCGACACCGGCCAGGGCCGGGTGGATGTGAGCGAGGGGGTCTACGGGCTGGTGCGGGCGCTGCAGATCGCCGGCACGCGGCACGTGCTGATGACCCAGTGGGCACTGAACGATCGGGCGGCCCGGGCCTTCATGGTGGACTTCTACAGACGCTGGCTGGACCCGGACGCCTTCGAGCACCCGGCCGATGCCCTGCGTGCGACGCAGCTCGAGTGGATCCGCAGCGATGATCCGGTCAAGTCCGATCCGCGGTTCTGGGCGCCCTATGTCCTGATCGAGCGTGGGTAAGGGACAAGCATGGCTCGGCGCCGCCTGTCGCGGGTCCACTTGCGAAATCCCCTCAGTGATACCCACCAA
>JBAPYD010000369.1:0-4633 GCA_049284555.1 Chromatiaceae bacterium
GTCGGATGCCCTGGCCGCTGCCCTGGCATCCCGAGGGTTGGGCCAGGGTGATCGTGTCGGTCTGCTGTGCCCCAACGGCGGGGACTTCGTGGTCTCCTATCTCGGCGTGCTCAAGGCCGGGGGGACCCTGGTTCCACTCAACCTGCTCCTCCATCCGCGGGAGCTCGCATTCATCCTCGCCGACAGCGGGGCCCGGGGGCTCATCCACCATGGGGCCTTCGATGGCGCGGCAGCGCAGGCCCTGGAGGGGCTGGAGATGGGCGTGCGGGTGCGCATCGGGGCCACGACGAGCGACAGCCCGGGGGACGCGGTCCCGTTTGCCGAGGTCATTGGGGATCCGCACCCGATGCCACCGCCCCTCGCGCTCGACCCCGAAGAGGCGGTCGCCACCATCCTGTACACCTCCGGGACGACGGGGCGCCCCAAGGGGGCCATGCTCACCCACGCGAATCTGATGGCCAACGGCGCGGGCGTGGCCCAGGCCCTGCGGATGACGAGGGGCGACCGTGTCCTCGTGGTGCTCCCCCTGTTCCACGCCTTCGCGGCCACGGTCGGCATGCTGACCCCCCTGCTGCACGGACACGCCCTGGTTCCCCTCCCGCGCTTCGACCCCAAGCTCGTCAGCCAGGCCATCGCCGAGCACCGGGCCACCCTGTTTCTCGGGGTCCCGAGCATGTACGGGACCTTGCTGCGTCTGGACGACGGGGCGGTCGCCCAATGGGCGAGCGTCCGGCTGTGCGTGAGCGGCGGCGCCGCCCTGCCGGCGGCGGTCATGGCGGCCTTCGAGGAGCGCTTCCAGGTGCCGATCGTCGAGGGCGACGGTCCCACCGAGTGCTCCCCCGTGACCTGCGTCAATCCGCCCGAAGGGCCACGCAAGCCCGGATCGGTGGGCCTGCCGATCCCTGGGGTGGAGATGCGGATCCTGGACCCGTCGGGGCGGGAGCTCCCGGACGGCACCGCGGGTGAGGTCTGCGTGCGCGGCCGCAACGTGATGAAGGGCTATCTCAATCTCCCCGAGGCGACCCGGGAGGCCTTCTTCGGGGACTGGTTCAGGACCGGCGACCTGGGTCTGCGGGACGCCGACGGCTATTTCCACCTGGTGGACCGCATCAAGGACCTGATCATCGTCAACGGGATGAACGTGTATCCGCGGATCATCGAGGAGGTCCTCTATGCCCATCCGGCGGTGGCGGAGGCAGCGGTGGTGGGGGATCAGGACCCTCGGCACGGCGAGGTCCCCGTGGCCCATGTCGCACTCAAGCCGGATCTGACGGTGGACGTGGCGGAGCTTCGGGACTGGTGCCGAGCGCGCCTCGGCCGTCATGAGGTGCCCCGCCGCTTCGAGCTCCACCGCGTCCTGCCGCGCAACGCCGCGGGCAAGATCCTGAAGCGCGAGCTGCGCCGGGGCGGTGAGCGCGAGCGCGGTGTCGCGCCCTTGGAGCCCCCATAGGCTCGTCGTTATACTGACTCGTTTTTGAGAGGCCGGGCAGCCGATGTTGCCCGGTGTTTGAGCAACGCCAGTCGCGGGGCAGGGGCGGGTCAAGTCCGCTGCCGCTGGGAGACCATAAGCATGCAAGTATCGGTGGAGTCTGGGGACGGCCTGGAGCGGCGGATGCACGTCGACCTGCCTTTCGAGCGGATTCAGGGGGAGGTGGACAAGCGCCTGCAACAGATGGCGCGCAACGCCCGGCTGCCCGGGTTCCGCCCCGGAAAGGTGCCCCTCAAGCTGCTGCGCCAGCGTTACGGGGAGGCGATCCAGCAGGAGGTCTTCGGGGAGCTCGTCCAATCGAGCTTCGGCGAGGCGGTGGCCCAAGAGGCCCTGCGTCCCGCCGGAATGCCGAAGGTCGAGCCAAAGATCGACCTGGACCAGCAGCGATTCGGATACACCGCCGTCTTCGAGGTGCTGCCGGATCTCCAGCTCGCCCCCCTCGCCGGTCAGGCCGTCAAGCGCCCGTCGGCCCAGGTGACGGATGCGGACCTGGAGACGATGCTGGAGCGACTGCGGGCCCAGCGTAAGACGTGGGAGCCCGTCGAGGGACCCGCGGAGCCCGGTCACCGGTTGACCATCTCGTACACGGGCACCATCGACGGGGAGTCGTTCGAGGGGGGCTCGGGCTCGGGCGCACAGGTGGAGCTGGGATCGGGGCGCATGATCCCCGGCTTCGAGGATGGCCTGATCGGTGCCGTGGCCGGGGAGACCCGCTCCCTCGACCTCCAGTTTCCCGAGGGTTACCAGCGTGAGGAGCTCGCTGGCAAGCCGGTTCACTTCGAGGTTCAGGTCGATTCGGTCAGCCGACCGGTCCTGCCCGAGCTCGACGAGGCCTTCGCGCGGGAGTTCGGGGTCTCGGACGGGGATCTCGAGCGCTTTCGGGCGGAGGTTCGGGCCAATATGGAGCGGGAGCTGGCCCAAAGGGTCAAGGGAACGACCAAGGAGCGGGTGATGGACCTGCTCGTCTCGGCGAATTCCATCGAGGTCCCCAAGGCCCTGGTGCAGGCGGAGATCAAGACCCTGAAGGACCAGATGCGCGAGAATCTGGGCGGAGGGCAAATGGAGCTGCCGGACGCCCTGTTTGAGGAATCGGCCCGGCGACGGGTCGCCCTGGGTCTCATCATCGGCGAGATCGTCAAGCAGAATGGCATCAAGGCCGATCCGTCCCGCGTCCGGGCCGCCGTCGAGGACATGGCCTCCAGCTACGAGGAGCCCCAGGAGGTCATCCAGTATTACTACGCGGATCGCAAGCGGCTCGGTCCCGTGGAGTCCCTGGTCCTCGAGGACCAGGTGGTGGACTGGGTGCTCGACCAGGTGACGGTCGAGGATGAGCCCCTGAGCTTCGCCCAGCTGACCGAGCCCCAACCGACCAAGTGAGTCCAATCCATGAGCAAGATCTTAGGTAGTACCGGCGAGAGCAGTTGGGGACCCCAGGGCCTCGGGCTGGTGCCCATCGTCATCGAGCAGACCGCGCGGGGCGAGCGCTCCTTCGACATCTATTCGCGGCTCCTCAAGGAGCGCGTGATCTTTATCGTCGGGCCGGTGGAAGATCACATGGCCAACCTGGTGGTGGCCCAGCTCCTGTTCCTGGAGTCCGAGAACCCGGACAAGGACATCCATCTCTACATCAACTCTCCGGGCGGATCCGTGACCGCCGGGCTGGCGATCTACGACACCATGCGCTTCGTGCGCCCCGACGTGAGCACGATGTGTGTTGGCCAGGCGGCGAGCATGGGTGCCCTGCTGCTGGCGGGGGGCGCCACGGGCAAGCGCTTCTGTCTGCCGCATTCCCGGATGATGATCCATCAGCCCCTGGGGGGATTCCAGGGCCAGGCCACCGACATCGACATCCATGCCCGAGAGATCCTCTATATCCGTGACCGGCTCAATGAGATCCTCGCCCACCACACGGGACAGCCCATCGAGAAGATCGCCGAGGACACGGAGCGGGACCGCTTCATGGGTGGCGAGGAGGCGCGTGCCTATGGCTTGATCGACAAGGTCCTCAACGAGCGGGGCCCCCTCCAGGCCAAGTCGTGAGCGTCTTGCCATCGAAGCGCAAAAGGTTATGATTGAGTTAGCCTTATCAGGGACCAATTTGTCCTTGTTGTTGTTCGACCCCCGGAGAGGCATGCCCGATGAGCGGAAACAGTCACGGTAAGAGCGACGAGGGCAAGCTGCTCTACTGCTCCTTCTGCGGCAAGAGTCAGCATGAGGTGCGTAAGCTGATCGCCGGGCCCTCCGTCTTCATCTGTGACGAATGCGTCGAGCTGTGTAACGACATCATCCGCGAGGAGATGCAGGAGGGTGGCGCCGACGCCACCAGCAAGCTGCCCAAGCCGCGGGAGATCAATGAGAGCCTGGATCAGTTCGTCATCGGGCAGGACTATGCGAAGAAGGTCCTTTCTGTCGCCGTCTACAATCATTACAAGCGCTTGGAGGCGGCGGATGCCAAGGACGGGATCGAGATCGCAAAGAGCAACATCCTGCTGATCGGTCCCACGGGCTCCGGCAAGACGCTGCTTGCCGAGACCTTGGCGCGACTGCTCAACGTCCCCTTTACGATCGCGGATGCCACCACCTTGACGGAGGCGGGCTACGTGGGGGAGGACGTGGAGAACATCATCCAGAAGCTCCTGCAGAAGTGCGACTACGATGTCGAGAAGGCCCAGACCGGCATCGTTTACATCGACGAGATCGACAAGATCTCCCGCAAGTCGGACAACCCCTCCATTACCCGGGACGTGTCGGGCGAGGGGGTCCAGCAGGCCCTGCTGAAGCTGATCGAGGGGACCATCGCCTCGGTGCCGCCGCAGGGTGGTCGCAAGCACCCGCAGCAAGAGTTCCTCCAGGTCGATACCGCCAACATCCTCTTCATCGTCGGCGGTGCCTTCGCGGGCCTCGACAAGGTCGTCCAGAACCGGTCCCGCAAGGGGGGGATCGGCTTCTCCGCCGATGTCCACAGCAAGGACGACAAGCGCCAGATCGGCGAGCTGCTCGCGGCGGTCGAGCCGGAGGACCTGATCCGCTATGGCCTGATTCCGGAGTTCGTCGGGCGCCTTCCGGTCATGGCCACCCTGGAAGAGCTGGATGAGGAGGCCCTGATGCGCATCCTCACCGAGCCCAAGAACGCCCTGGTCAAGC
>JBAPYD010000370.1:0-1947 GCA_049284555.1 Chromatiaceae bacterium
GGCCTTTGGGGAGCGCTGATTAATTGCGCTTCCCGCGCGGGCCACGGACAGGAGGCGCTTTAATCAGAGCGTTTTACTCAGAGCCGTCGACAGACGCGGTGGGGATGGATATCCGACGAATGGCCAGCCGGTCGAACCAGGCACCGCCATCCATCTTGTGCTCGAAGGGTCTCTTGCCGGCCGACTCGAGTCGAATTTCCTGCATCCGGCAGACCTCGGACACCTCAAACTGAAACCCGAAGTCCCGCCATTCGTTGGAACCGAGAAAGCGCTCACTCTCTCCCAGGATTGCAGACTCGGGCACGAGGCAACGCAGGACCCACTTGAGCCCACCCTGGGTCTCGAGGCTTTCGGTACGCACCCGCCCAGTGAAGCGATAGACGCCAGGGTCCAGAAACAGGGGCTGGTACCCGTCCGCGAAGCGCCGCTGATGGCGGCTGAACAACAGGTGCAGTGCCTTCTGGCCGTCCATGCCATAGATGCGCGCCTGGTCGATCAGGGCGGTGGGCGAGCTGCGGAGGTGCCAATCGAAGCCCCAGTTGGTCGCCTCCAGCTCGAATCCGCCGTTGTACAGCAACCCGAGTTGGGCCCGCTCCGGTCGACCGAGGCCGTTGACCCACTCGATGTAGGCCTCGCCGACCGCGCCGTCACGAATCAAGCGGGCCACGTAGGTCTTCCGTTCCGCCCCTGTAACCGGTGCCTGCGTCGACTCCCGACGCCAGGCGTAGAACACCCGGATAGGCTCGACCTCACGGGATCGTTTGGCCAGCTCGGCGAAAAAGGCCTCCCACCAGGCAGGAGGAGCCTCTGCGAGGGGTCTGAAGGCGGCCGCCGTTCGGGGGTCTTTGGCGAGCTGCAGCAGGACTGGGAAGATCTGCGCCCTCCCCGACGGATTTGCCTCTATCGACTGAGACCAGTGGTGCAGAGCCCTGTCAAGGTCCCCTTGCGCAGCCCAGAGTCGGGCCGCCCGTACGTGGGTGCGGGGATCGGAGGGCGTCAACGCCACCGCCGCTTGCAGCAGGGCGGCCGCCGCCTCTGGATCTCCCTCCCCCTGGGCCATGGCCGCAAGACTCGTGAGTGCCCGGGCGTTCGCCGGATTCTCCGCGTAAGCGCGAGCCAACAGCGCCCGCGCGCTGCCAGGGTCCTTCTCTCGCATCACCGCCGCCTGCTCGATCAAGGCCTCTGGCTGCCGGCCACTCCACGTCAGGGCCTTGGCAGCGGTACGAGAGTCCCCCGCCTTGATCCTCTCCACGTAATGGCTCGACAGCCCCAGGGCGGTGACCCACCAGAAGAGTATGGCAGCGATCCCAAAGAGCAGGACTCGGCGCAACATCGGCATGGCCCCGTACCCCTAGGTCCCGGGCGGACCAATGGTGAGTGAAGCATCCCCGGGCGGCGCCTGGCCGGTGGGGGCCGGTCCCTGGGTCGGCGTATGATCGATCGCCGGAGGTCGCTCCGGGAAAGGGTTGGCCCGCGTATCTTGGGCCCCCCCCGCGGGAGACCAGACTCCCGGCCCCGGCCCCCCCTCCTGCAACCCCTCAGGCCTCACCGTCGCGGATTCGCTGGGTGGAGACGTCGACTGGATCCTTCCTTGACCAGACTCTGCTGAAGCCCCTGAGGGCGACTGAGCGCTGGTCCCAGCCTCGGGGTGGGATCGGGGGCCCGAGCCAGCGGCAGGGTCCTCGGTCATCCATTTGGCCGCCAGGCTCCGCAAGTACGAGGGCCCGAGGGAGACCTCGTCAGCGCGCTCGGGATCGACCCGGAGCATTGGCGAGCTGGGTTCCTCCAAGACGAAGATGACGAGGGCAGCGATAGGGACAAGGGCAAGCAGCCAATACAGTCGACGACGCGGCCACCGGCGCCTGCTGCTCACGGGCTGCGGGCGCCAAACGAGCGGCTCCACGGGATCACGGGCGCGGAAGAATCCGAGCGGATCCCCTTGGAATC
>JBAPYD010000371.1:0-3785 GCA_049284555.1 Chromatiaceae bacterium
GCCTCGTTGAGATCCGGGGTCGGGATCCGCGGTGGCGGCGCGGGGTCAGGCGCCACCCCGAGCTGAAGTTGACCCGGTTTAGTGGACACCCGACCCTTTGGGAACGGAGGAATCCACGATGCCAGAATCAAGACTGGCGTATGCGCCGGAGCTCCGGCGTCAGATGATCGACCTGGTGCAAGCCGGTCGCCCGCCTGAGGAGCTGGCATGCGAGTTTGAGCCCTCTGCGCAGGCGATTCGCGAAGACGCATCGTGTGCTACGCATCACCAGCAACCGCCCTGGCGACAATCGGCTGGCCCGTCTGATCGGGCTCTGACTTGATGTGCAGCAGATAGTCCTCGCCGACTTTGCCCGAATCCAGCAGTTGCTGGGTGGTTGTGCCGGGGAAAGAGACATCCCGATGGGTGCTGTAGCCGACGGGCATGCCAAAGGCATTGTCCCAGTCGTCCACATGCAGATGGGGCGGCTTGTCGTCGGCGGGGCGAGACCAGAAGTTCAGGCCGCTGCGTTGGCCGTTTTCTCCCTCGGTTCTTTCGCCGATATTGATACCGTCCGGTGCGTCGTAGGTGCCGTCCTGCAGAATCTTGCCGGAGCTGGTGTCGAATCCGAAGTTGAACCCCGGAAAGGTCTTGTGATTGTCGCGGTAGGTTCGCAGCAGCTTGCCGTCCGGCCCGAAGAAGGACACCTCGAAGGCGCTCAGGGCGTCTTTGCGCACGATGCCGGAGGCGTCCACCTTGGCATGGTCGTAGCTGAAACGGCCCTCGACGCGGGTGCCGGCCACCTGTCCGGTCCAGCTGAAGCTGTAGCTGGAAGTCTCGGCCCACGCCGAGCCTAGGGCGAGCAGCGGCAGAGCCGTGCTGTAGGCGAATTTTCTGATGAAGCTGAACATCTGCGTCCTCCTGGTCGGGTTCGGCGGAAACATAGCGCACACACACGTGTGGGGTCTTGCCTCATAGCTTGCCGTCCGTAGAACGAGAGCGAACGTCCGCTTCCACCTTTTCCCAGCTTGGCCCCAGGAGTATGGTCCGCGGCCGCTGACGGCGTGGATGATTCAGGGAAGGCTCCGGCGCCCTGGCCCGGGTGGCAACACCGCCCATCAGCCCTCCTGCGGGGCCGCCTTTTCCGTAGGGCTCGGGTGCCCCTTGACCCGCTCGCGGATCGACTGGACGACGTAATACATCACCGGGATCAGCAGGGTACCGACGACGGTGGCGGCCAGCATGCCGCCGAAGACCGCGGTGCCGAGCGCCACGCGCGATCCGGCGCCGGCCCCGGTCGCGACGACCAGCGGGATGATCCCGAGCAGGAACGAGAGGGCGGTCATCATCACCGCGCGGAAGCGCAGGTGCGCGGCCTTCACCGCCGCCTCGTAGATGGAGAGGCCCTCGGTCTCGCGCTGCTCCTTCGCGAACTCCACGATCAGGATGGCGTTCTTGGCCGCCAGTCCGATCAGCATCACCAGCCCGATCTGTGTGTAGAGATTCACGTCGAGACCCGAGACCCCCACGATCCCCAGTGCGCCGAAGACGGCCACGGGCACGGACAACAGTACGGCCAGCGGGATGGACCAGCTCTCGTACTGGGCGACCAGGAATAGATAGACGAACAACAGGGCCAGACCGAAAATGATGGGTGCCTGACCGGCCGCCTGGATCTCCTGGTAGGACATGCTGGTCCACTCGTAGCCGAAGCCCGAGGGCAGCGTCTCCTCGGCGGTCTCCTCCATGGCGGCGATGGCCTGGCCGGAGCTGTACCCCGGTGCCGGACCCCCGGAGATGTCGGCGGACCGGAACAGGTTGTATCGCGGCACGATCTGGGGTCCGGTGCGGGTCTCCACCTCGGCCAGGGTGGCCACCGGCACCATCTCCCCGTTCTTGTTGCGCACGAAGAGCCGCACGATATCGCCGGGCGTGTTGCGGAAGTCACCCTCGGCCTGGGCCATGACCCGCCAGGTACGGCCGAACTTGTTGAAGTCGTTGATATAAGTGGAGCCGAGCTGGGACTGGAGCGTGGTGAAGAGCTCGGTCATGGGGACCTGCAGGGTCTGCACCTTGTCCCGGTTGACGTCCAGATAGAGCATCGGGACATCGGCCCTGAAGGTGCTGTAGGCACTGCCGATGGCGGGGTGCTCGTTGGCGGCGACGATGAATCCGCGCATGACCGACGCGAACTCCTGCAGGTCCCCCCCGGTGTAGTCCTGGAGCACGAATGAGAATCCGCCTGAGCTGCCGAGGCCGGGGATCGCGGGTGGGACGAAGGGGATCACATTGGCGTCCACCGTCTCGGCGGCGACGCGCTCCGCCTGGCCGACGATGGCGCGAAGCTGCAGATGGGGCTCCCCGCGCTCGTCCCAGGGCGCCAGGACCGGAATCACCAGCGCGCTGTTGGAGCCGAAGGCCGAGTTGAGCAGGGAGAAGCCCGCAACGGAGATCACATTGGTCACGCCGGGGATCTCCAGCAACTGCTGCTCGATTCGGTCCAGCACCGTCTCCGTGCGGGTCACGGACGCCGCGTCCGGAAGCTGCACCTCGATGAAGAAGAAGCCCTGGTCCTCCTCCGGCAGGAACCCGCTCGGCAGGCTCACGAACATCCAGGCCGTCGCCGCCACGAGTCCCCCGTAGACGAGCATGATCAGCACGGCCCGGCGCACCGTGACCTTCACCGCCGCCGCGTAGCCGTTGGTCAGTCTGCCGAAGAAGACGTTGAACCAATCGAGCCACTTCAGGGGCGCCTGGCCGGGTTTGAGCAGCACCGAGCACAGGGCCGGGCTGAGCGTCAACGCGTTGATCGACGAGATGGCCACGGCCACCGAGATGGTCACTGCGAACTGCTGGTAGAGCTGGCCCGTGATCCCGGGCATGAAGCCCACCGGCACGAAGACCGCCAGCAGGACCAGGGTGGTGGCGATGATGGCCCCGCCGACCTGATCCATGGCCTTGGCGGTGGCGGCCTTCGGGTCCAGGCCTTCTTCTTCCATCAGCCGCTGGACGTTCTCCACCACGATGATCGCGTCGTCCACCACGATCCCGATGGCGAGTATCAGCGCGAAGAGCACGATGGTGTTCAGGGTGAATCCCACCGCGGCCAGCACGGCGAAGGTCCCGATCAGCGAGACCGGGATCGCGATACCGGGGATCAGCGTGGTGCGCCAGTCGCCGAGGAAGATGAAGACCACCAGCACCACCAGCCCGACGGCCTGGAACAGGGTGGTCTTGACCTCGGAGATGGAGGCCTCGATGAAGTTGGTGGTGTCGTACAGGATCGCGTACGCCATGTCGTCGGGAAAGCGCTCGGAGAGCGCCTCGAGCTGCCCCTTCACCGCATCCGCGACGGCCAGGGCATTGGCATCCGGTGTCTGATAGACCGCCAGCACCACCGAGGGGCGACCGTCCAGACGCCCGGAGGCGGAGTAGGCCTGGGCGCCCAGCTCGACCCGTGCCACGTCCCTGACCCGGATGGCCGATCCGTCGGGCTCGATACGGATGATGATGTCGGCGAACTCGTCCACCTCCGAGAGCCGGCCCTTGGTCGTGACGGTGTACTGGAACTGTTGATCCGTGGGTGCCGGCGGCGCACCGATCTGGCCCGCCGGCACCTGCACGTTCTGCTCCGAGACGGCCCGCTGGATGTCGGCGACGCTGACACCCAGCGCGGTCATGCGGTCGGGCTTGAGCCAGAAGCGCATGCCGTAGTCCATGACCCCGAGTATCTCCGCCTTGCCCACGCCCTTGACCCGTCCGAGGGGGTCCTTGACGTTGATGGTGGCGTAGTTGTTGAGATAGAG
>JBAPYD010000372.1:0-6411 GCA_049284555.1 Chromatiaceae bacterium
CGGGTCCCGACCACTCGGCCTCGGCGATCGGCCCGCCGTCCTGGAGCGGGGCCGCGAGCCGCACGCCATCCAGATCCATCCGGCCAAGCCCTTCCTCCAGGCGCCCGTTGCCGAGCCGAAGCCAGGCCTCGATCTCCAGACCCTCCGCGCCCGCCCGCCACGGATCGAGCGCGGTTCGCCGCAGCATGCCGAGCCAGTCCCCTCCCTGGAGATCCAGGTAGAGGCGGCCGCCCCAATTGCCGGGATCCAGTCCGTCACCGCGCAGGTCGCCGAGCAGGTGCAAGCGGGCGTCACCGCCATCCCGTCGCCCCCCCGAATTCGCGGACCCATCGAACAGGGGGCGGGCACTGAGCTCGAAGCGGTGCAACTGGCCCGTGTTGCGCAGGCTCAGCTGGACCTGGGCGAGCCGCGGCAGCACCCCCGGCAAGCGGTCGTCCACCAGGGAGACCTCGCTGTCCGCCAGGTTCAGGCGCCCCTGCCTCAGAAACAGCTCCAGGGCGCGGGGATCGTCCGATTGCAGCGCCCCCAGGCCCTGGATCCGCAGGCGCCCATCCGCGAGGCGATGCAGGACCAGCCGAGCCCCCACCAGGGTCGCCGAGCGGATCTGGGGCGACCGCAGACGCAGGGAGGCCGGCACGTCGAGCTCCAGCTCCAGGCCCGCCAGACTGAGGACATCCGGCCCCCCCTGCGGGTCCTCCAGCACCACCCCCTCCAACCGGAGGCGGGGCGTCCACCCAGAGAGCCCGACCGACAGGGCCCCCATCCGAACCGGCAGGCCGAGCCGCTCGCCGAGGACCGCGGCAACCTGCTCGCGATACTGGTCCGCCGCGGGGAGCGCGAGCCGCACCACCGTGACCAGCACCGCAATCAGGATCAGGGCGATGGCCCCGAGGGCGAAGAGGCGCGCGAAGGCGCCGCGCAGCAAATGGATCATGGGGCAAGTGGCGAGAGCGGAGGAACGGTTTGCGAGCCGTCGATGCGATCGGCGCGCCATCGCCGTTGGAGCGGCGCGGTGTCTGCGGCCTCGCGACTAGCGACTCGCCACGCGCCACTCATATCAACACCACATCGTACTGCTCCTGCGTGTACAGGGACTCGGCCTGGAGCCGGATGGGCCGGCCGATGAACTCCTCCAGCTCCGCCAGGTGGGCGGACTCCTCGTCCAGCAGGCGGTCCACGACCTCCTGGGAGGCGAGCACCAGCAGGGTCTCCACCTCGAACTGGCGCGCCTCCCGCAGGATCTCGCGGAAGATCTCGTAGCAGGTGGTCTCCGCGGTCTTGACCGAGCCCCGGCCGCCGCAGCAGGGGCAGGGCTCGCACAGCACATGCTCCAGGGACTCCCGGGTGCGCTTGCGGGTCATCTCCACCAGCCCCAGGGACGACACCTCGGTGATGTGGGTCTTGGCGTGGTCCCGGGCCAGGCACTTCTCCAGGGCGCGCAGCACCTGGCGCTTGTGCTCCTCCTCCGTCATGTCGATGAAATCGATGATGATGATGCCGCCCAGGTTGCGCAGTCGCAGCTGGCGGCAGATGGCCTGGGCCGCCTCCAGGTTGGTCTTGAAGATGGTCTCCTCGAGGTTGCGGTGGCCCACGAAGGCGCCCGTGTTGACATCGATGGTGGTCATGGCCTCGGTCTGGTCGATCACCAGATGACCGCCGGACTTGAGCTGGACCTTGCGGCTCAGGGCCTTCTTGATCTCCTCCTCCACCCCGTAGAGGTCGAAGAGTGGACGTTCCCCTTGGTAGTACTCGATGCGGTCCTTGATCTCCGGGATGTACTTGGAGGCGAAGGGGATGGCCCGGTCCACCGTGGTCCGGGAATCGATCCGCACCCGCTCCACCTCCGGGGTCACCAGGTCCCGCAGGGCCCGCAGGGCGAGTGGCAGATCGTCGTGGATCAGGCCGATGTCCGTGGCCTGGAGACAGCGCTCCTTGATGCCCCGCCAGAGCTTGGTGAGGAAGTCCATGTCCTTGACCAGGGCGTCCTCCCCCACCCCCTCGGCCGCGGTGCGGGCGATGAAGCCGCCGTGACCCTGGTGGGTCTCCACGTAGCGGGTGAGAATATCGCGCAGGCGCCGACGCTCCTCCTCGTCCTCGATCTTCTGGGAGACCCCCGTGCTGGAGAGGGCCGGCATGCAGACCAGGTAACGGGAGGCCACCGAGATATTCGTCGTCAACCGGGCGCCCTTGGTACCCAGGGGATCCTTGACCACCTGCACCACCAGCTCGTCGCCCTCACGCACCAGCTCGTGGATGTACTCCCCACGGGACTCGCCCTCGGCGCCGATGATGTCGGAGGCGTGGAGGAAGGCGGCCCGCTCCAGCCCGATATCCACGAAGGCGGCCTGCATCCCCGGCAGGACGCGACACACCCGGCCCTTATACACATTGCCGACGAGGCCGCAGCGCTCGGCCCGCTCGATGATGATCTCCTGGACCACCCCGTTCTCGACGACCGCCACCCGGGTCTCCGGGGGGGTGACGTTGATCAGGATCTCCTCGCTCATGCCGGCACCTCGGGAGCCACCAGCCCGGCGATACCCAGGTCACCGGGGATGACCTCGATGCCCACCTGGGCGAGCAGCCGCCCGGTCTCGAACAGGGGTAGCCCCATCACACCCGAATAGCTGCCGTTCAACCCCGAGACGAAGAGGGCGCCGTAGCCCTGGATCCCATAACCCCCGGCCTTGTCCCTGGGCTCGCCGGTGCGCCAGTAGCGCAGCACCTCATCCTCGTCGAGGGTCCGGAAGGTCACGCGGGTCTCGCTGAGATCGGTGCGCTCCCCGTCGTCGGCGATCAGGGCCACCGCGGTCAGGACCCGGTGGGCGCGGCCGGAGAGGAGCCGCATCATGGCCAGGGCGTCCTCCCGATCGTCGGGCTTGCCGAGGATCCGCTCACCGACCACAACCGCCGTGTCCGCCCCCAGGACCGGTCGGTGATCGGAAGGAGGCAGGGCCGCGCGGACCACCCTGGCCTTGTCCGCGGCAACCCGCAGCACATAGTCCTCGGGCTGCTCGCCGGGCAGGCGGGTCTCGTCCGTATCCGCCTCCACCACGGCGAACCGCACGCCGATCTGGTCGAGCAGCTCGCGCCTGCGGGGGGATCGGGAGGCCAGGTAGATCTGGTAATCGGCGTCGCTCATGGCCAGCCTTGTGTTCTCTTCTGATTCGATTGGGCCCGGAGACCGGCGTCGCTCAGGGAGCGCCGATTCATTGCGCTTCCATCGCGGGCCAAGGATGACCGGCCATTTTCAGGGGCCTCACGCCCTCGAAAATGGCGCATCCCGAGACCCGCGCGTCCCGTGATGCGAGCCGATCGAGCGCGAGGATGGCATTCGACCAGCATGTCCTCAGCCGCGATGGTAGGGGTGGCCCTTCAATAGACTCCAGGCGCGGTAGATCTGCTCCGCAACCAGGACACGCACCAGCTGGTGAGGGAAGGTCAGATTGGAGAGCGACCAGCACTGATCGGCCCGCGCCAGACAGGGAGCCGAGAGTCCGTCCGCTCCACCGACCAGCAGGGCGCGGTCACGCCCCTCCCCCATCCAGCCCTGGATCCGCCGCGCCAGATCCTCGGTGCTCCAGGCCTCGCCACCGAGCGCCAGGGCGGTCACCCCGGCCCCCTTGGGGACGGCCTTGAGGATACGTCCCCCCTCCTCGATCCGCGCGTGCTCCGGGCTGGCGGCCTTGACGCGGCGCAGGGGCTCCACCTCCACCAGGGACAGGGCGCACTCGGCAGGAAGCCGCCTGGCGTATTCCGCGAAACCCGCCTCCACCCAGGACGGCATGCGCCGGCCGACGCTGATCAGATGAATCCGCATGCACCCCCGCTTTCACCGAAGGAAGCGCTGACTCATCGCGCTTCCCGTGCGGGCCGCGCATGGCCCGCCATCGCCAAGGGCCTTAACCCATTGAAAATGGGGCATCCCGAGACTCGCGCGTCTCGGAACGCGAGCTGATCCAGTGCCAGGATGGCATTCGATCGGCATCACCCGAAGTCTTGGATCATAGCCGGGGGACCACGGGTGCTGGCAACCGCCACGCTCCGATCGGCCTATGGGTCAGGGGTTATACTGGCCCGACCCCCATCCCCCCAGCGAATCAAGCGACCCATGCCAGTGTCTCAGCCCGCCGCGCCAATCCAGGACAAGCCCCCCCTCGCGGAGCGACTCAGGTCGCGCATCCTGATCCTCGACGGGGCCATGGGCACCATGATCCAGCGCTACCGTCTCTCAGAGGCGGACTACCGGGGCGAGCGCTTCAGGGATTGGCCACGAGACCTCAAGGGCAACAACGACCTGCTGGTCCTGACCAAGCCCGAGGTGATCCGCGAGATCCACGAGCAGTACCTGGAGGCCGGGGCCGACATCCTGGAGACCAACACCTTCAACGGCAACCGGCTCTCCCAGGCGGACTATGGGCTGGAGGACTACACGGCGGAGCTGGTCACCGCCGCCGCCCGCCTGGCCCGGGACTGCGCGGACCGCTGGACCGCCAAGGACCCGGACAAGCCGCGCTACGTCGCGGGGGTCCTGGGTCCCACCAGCAAGACCGCCAGCATCTCACCGGACGTGAACGACCCCGGCGCCCGCAACACCAGCTTCGACGAGCTGGTGGCGGTCTACACCGAGGCCAGCCGGGCGCTGATCGCGGGCGGTGTGGACGCGATCCTGATCGAGACCGTCTTCGACACCCTGAATGCCAAGGCCGCCGCCTTTGCGGTGGACCTGGTCTTCGAGGAGGACGGGGTGGTGCTGCCGGTGATGATCTCCGGAACCATCACCGATGCCTCCGGACGGACGCTCTCGGGACAGACGGTGGAGGCCTTCTACAACAGCCTGCGTCATGTCCGACCCCTCTCCATCGGGCTCAACTGCGCCCTCGGACCCGATGCCCTGAGGCCCCATGTGGAGGACATGGCCCGGGTCGCGGAATTCTACACCTCCTTCCACCCCAACGCGGGACTGCCCAACGAGATGGGCGAGTACGACATGACCCCGGCGCAGATGGCCGGTCACATCCAGGAATGGGCCGACTCCGGCTTCGTCAATATCGTCGGCGGCTGCTGCGGCAGCACCCCCGACCACATCCGCGCCATCGCCGCGGCGGTGGCGGGCAAACCCCCGCGCCACCCCAAGCCCAACGATCACCGGATGCACCTATCCGGACTGGAGCCCCTCGACGCCTGAGGACGGCACGGACCCAACCGCGGCTGGCGGTGTCATCCCTGGACCCGGGGTTCGGCATTCCCTTTCGAATCGACGCGCCCTGATGCCGATACCGGCGTCATCCCGGCATGGACTGCCGGGATCCAGTGGCCACGGAAGTCCGTCGTGGATTGCCCTACCCACCTACAATATAAGTGCAGGCACTCGCTGCTGCGGAAGTAGGAGGGTCCAGTCATGTCGACTCAGGTATTGCGCAGACGCGCATCGACCTTCCTCTTGTCGCTCCTGCTCGTCATGACGTCTTTGGCCGCGCAGGAGACCGAGACGTCGAGCTCGGCTATCGAGCTTCAGAACCGCTTCATCGACACCTTGGTCGAGAAGCAGATCCCGGTGGTCGTGGCATTGACGAACTTGGGTGACGTGGAAGGTATCCTTCTCGACCACGACGAATCAGTCATCCTGCTCAGGCGCATCAACCTCGGCTTCAAGGAGCAGCTGATCTTCAAGGGCGCCGTGGTCGCCATCACCCCGATCCAGACCGATACGGAGGTCCTTGGACTCTAAGTTAGCGCTGACTGATTGCGCCTCCCGCGCGGGCCAAGGACGGTCCGCCTGATCCCTTTCTGGAGCTCCATGCTGGCAAGCAGGATGAGGGCGAGGCCCAGCAGTGCCAGCCACTGATTGAGGCTGACGGGGGCAATGCCCAGGACGTCCCTCAGACCGGGCGTGTACATGGCCGCGATATGGACGAGCTGCGCGATGATCGTGCCGAAGAGCAGCAGCCGGTTACGCAGGGGGTTGTGCCGGAAGACGGACAAGGTCTCGGAGCGGCTGTTGAACGCCTGCACATTCTCGAACAGCACCATCAGCAGCAGGATGCCGTTGCGGGCCTCCCCCACCGCCCAGCCCTGGGCCAGCATCCACTCGTAGACCAGGAAGGCGAGGATGCCCATGACCAGGGCCGACACCACCACGCGCTCCACCATCAGGCGGTCGAAGATGGGCTCCCTGGGCGGGCGCGGCGGGCGCTTCAGCTCGTCCCCCTCTGCCGGCTCGAAGCCCAGCGCCACGTCCTGGATCCCATTGGTCACCAGGTTGAGCCAGAGCAGCTGCACGGCCAGCAGGGGCAGCGGAAGGTTGACGATCAGGGCCAGCAGGAACAGCACGATCTCCGCCGCCCCGGTCGAGATCAGCAGGAAGATCACCTTGCGGATGTTGGCATAGGCGATCCGTCCCTCCTCGAT
>JBAPYD010000373.1:0-2106 GCA_049284555.1 Chromatiaceae bacterium
GTCCAGGCCCACGAGCTTGCCGAAGATCCCCACCTTGTTGCGTCCCAGGTCGATCTCCGGGAACTGATCGAGCAGGCCGGAACGCCGGATCGCGTCCTGAACCGTGCTGCCATCCGGCACGTCCAGCTTGAGCCAGGTCTGCTTGAACTTGTCCGCGTAGGCGACGCCGATGTGCATGGTCGGAAGTCCTCGGGTGGCGAGGGTCGGGTTGCGAGGGGAGGCTAGGCGGGCGTTGCCTTGGCCCGCTCCAAGGCCAGGGCGCGACGGCGGCTGCGACGCTCGACGACCCGCTTGGCGGCGAGCAGGAAGCCCAGGGCGAGGAAGCCGCCGGGGGGCAGGATGGCGAGCAGGAAGCCCCGGTAGTCCGGGATCAGGTGCAGCTCCAGGGGGGCGAGGGCCGGTCCCAGGAGCTGGGAGGCCCCGGCGAAGAGGGTGCCGCTCCCGATGACCTCGCGCACACCCCCCAGGACTACCAGCACGGCGGTGAAGCCCAGGCCGGCCATGAGCCCGTCGAAGACCGAGGCCCCGACCGGGTTCTTGGAGGCGAAGGACTCGGCCCGTCCGAGGATGGCGCAGTTGACCACGATCAGGGCGATGAAGAGCCCGAGGACCTTGTAGAGTTCGTGCGCGAATGCGTTGAGGCCCAGGTCCACCAGGGTCACCAGGGTGGCGATCACCACGATATAGACGGGGATGCGCACCTCGGCCGTCACGGCGGGCGCCAGGAGCGCGATGAGCAGGTTCGACGCCACCAGGACAGCCGTCGTGGCGAGCCCCATGCCGAGCCCGTTGGTGGCGGTACCGGTCACCGCCAGGGTCGGGCACAGCGCCAGGCCCTGGGCCAGGATCACGTTGTTGCCCCACAGGCCGTCGCCCGCGATTCGGCCCCATTGGATGGGGGCCCCGGCGCTCGTTTGGTTGCTCATGGTGTGCTGAGACCCTCGTCGTTGACGTCGGTGGGCGGGGTGAGCAGGGTGTCCCGGTGGGCCGCGAAGAGGAGCAGACCACCCTTGATGGCCCGCACGACACCCCGGGGCGTGATCGTGGCCCCGCTGAACTGGTCGAAGTCGCCCCCGTCCTTCCTGACCGCCCAGCGGTCCTCCGGGGGATCGCCCAGGGAACGCCCCTCGAATGCGAGGATCCAGCCGTCCTTCGCCGCCTCGATCTTGTCCCCGAGCCCGGGGGTCTCCTTGTGGGAGAGCACCCGGGCCCCGAGCATCCGACCCTGGGGGTCGAGCCCCAGGATCACCTGGATCTCTCCCCCGTACCCCTGACCGGTCACCTGGAAGGCGACCGCGGTGACGGCCCCGTCGCGAAGGCCCCGGTAGAACCGCACCGGTGCGCCCGGGGCGGGCTCGATGGTCAGGGCGTCCGCCACCAGGTCGTTGTCGTGCAGGGACTCCGGCACGACCTGGGCCAACGAGGCCTTCAGATCCTCCGCCTGACGCAGCGCGATGGGCTCACGGGTGAGCCGGTCGGCGACCACCAGCAGGGCGGCGGCGACCAGGGTCACCAGCCCGAGCAGGCCGGACTGATAGCCGATGTGCCTGCGGTAGGCGGGCTCCACCGGGCCGGCTGCCTCGGTGCTCGCCGATGTCGTGCTCATGGGCGTCTCCCCGTCTCCTCGCCGTACTCGAGGGGGCCTCCGCGGCGGTCGCGCCCGTAGACGCGCGGGCGCACGTAGTGATCGATCAATGGCGTGCAGGCGTTCATCAGCATCACCGCGAAGGCCACCCCCTCCGGATAGCCGGCCCAGGTGCGGATGCAGAAGACGAGGACCCCGCAGCCGGCCCCGAAGATCAGCTGGCCGGTCTTGGAGACCGGGGAGGTCACCAGGTCCGTGGCGATGAAGAAGGCCCCCAGCAGGGTGGCCCCGGAGACCAGGTGATAGACGGCGTCCGGGTACCGGTCGGGGTCGATCAGGTGCGTGAGGGTGGCCAGCAGGGCCAGGGCCCCGAGCATGGAGACCGGGATGTGCCAGGTGATGACGCGGCGGTAGAGGAGGAAGAGCCCCCCCAGGAGCAGCAGCACGGCCGAGGTCTCCCCCAGGCTGCCGCCAATGGTGCCGAGGGCGCTGCGCACGGGGTCGTGGGCCGAGGCCAGCGC
>JBAPYD010000374.1:0-4949 GCA_049284555.1 Chromatiaceae bacterium
GCTCATGAATGGATCTTCTTCTATTAAAACTGAATGACAGGGCAGGGTGCGGCGTCTCTTCACCGGCTCCATGTCGGCGCAAGGGTAAGAGGTTGCGGAAGTAGCCGTGCGGGATCACGTTCGAGCCCTTTGCAGCCGTCCGCGAGCCTACTGTGCGCGCACATGATGCACGCTCCTGGGCTTACCGATCAACTGGTGGAGCTTACCCCCGGCGGTGCGGACAAGGGGGAAATCAAAAGAGCGGGTAATCGGGAATGGTGTTGAGGCAGTTCGGGGTGATTCGCCCCGTGACTCAGTTGGGGGTTCTGCAGCGGTGGTAGTGCCATCCATGGCACCTGCGCTCCAGCGCTCCTCGGGATGTCTCTGCCGGGGCAGGGTCTGCCGGAGCGACGAGTCCCTGAGGGTGTCGCGGGCGGCAGCCCGGCATGGAGTGCCGGGATCGAGTAGCCAAGGAAGGCCGTCGCGTCACCAGGTGAGGCATTGCGCCGATCAGCTGAGGAAGCGCGGATCTATCGCGCTTCCGGTGCGGGCTAACGAGGGCCCGACATTTTGGAGGGTCTTAAGACCCGGAAAGTGGAGTGGCCCGAGATTCGCGCGTCTCGGGACGCAAGCTGATCGAATTCGAGGATGGCCTTTGATCTGAATTTGCCTAGTGCGGTTGGCTGCGTCGAGCTTGCGAGGTGGACCTTTCGAGATCGATTCGGTTACTTCGTCACCGGAGCGTAGGGCCTTTCCCGAACGGTATTCGGGAAGGACGCTCCGCCCGAATTCGGGCGCGGCGGTGGTCTGCCAGTGCTTTTCGAGCGGGCTTGTCGAGCCGCCGCATTGGCCTTCGCTTCTTTCCCGAGGGTGGAGGCCCGGCGCAGCCGGCGCGGTCATGGACACGGCCTGGTTGCGCCGGGGTCCCGACGCTCAACCGTTCAGGGCTCTCAGGAATGTCAGGCTGCTCTCGTAGTGGGCTGACAGCTCCTTGGTCAGCTTGCCCAAGGCGCTCTTGAGGGGCTTGGCCAACAGCTTCTCGGGCGTGGCCAGGGCGAGATCGACCTCGCTCTTACCCTCCTGGACACCGGCCTTGACCCGAGCGACGGGTTCCAGGGTCGCTTCCACCAGGGTGCCCAAGTACAGATCCTCGACCAACTCCGGATCGATCCCACCGAAGGCGAATCGGCCCTCCGGCTCCCGAAGGATCTCCCAAGGCCAAAGGCGCCGCACCGCCACAAGGTCCCACCAGATCCGCTCGCTGACCCAGCAGGGTCCGTAGACCTTGATCAGGTGGGTGCGCAGGGCTTGGCCCAGCTCGAGGGTAGGTCGCTTGGGCCAGTACTCTTCGAACCCGGGGTACTGGAAGTGGCTGGCGACGGCCGACAGCCATAAGCAGTTGGTGGAGTAGTCTGGCGGGTTGAGCCACACCGCGAGGTTGATGAAGTAGCGGCTGATCTTCTTCCAGTGGTCGTTGTTGGCCGCCTTGAAGGTGCTGATGTTGATATCCATCCAATGGTGCCAGGTGGAGTCGGTTGCCACCCGCCCGACGCCGGCCAGGTGGCCGTCATAAACCGAGATCATGGGGAACTTGGGCCGGGCTGGCTGCGGCCCCTTCTCGAAGTTGTAGGGTGGGTCCCCGAGTGTGCTGCCATAGGCGATGATCCGCGGCATGGGCTTGGGGCCGCCACCGATGGCATCCGGATACTCCGGCTTGGCACCACTGCCGTCGAAGTCGAAGGTATCTCCGGCCGGGATGGCGGCGGTCTCAACGCACAACCCCTCGTGGGCGTGATCGGGCATCACGTCGATGGGACCGAGGGTCGGGTGGCACAACACCGGGTGCGGGCGTTTCTTCCAGAAGATCGGCCAGCGGGAGCGTTGCCAGGTTACCCACTGGATCGGCTGGGGCATAGCGTCGCCTTGGTGGGGTCCGTTCCCGAGGTCGAGGGGCCCGCCGGGAGCACCCGGCTCGTACGCGGCCGACGGTGGGCGCAGGGTGTCGATTCGGTTCGGGGTGCCGATGGGAGGCACGCCATCCGCGTTGGTCCAGCGCCGCATGGTGCCCAGGCGGGGAATATGGCGACACATGGACGCGCCGAGGAAATGGTGGTCGCCGGTCCCGAAGAGGCCGCCCTGCCGTTCGTCCATCCACTGGGCGAGCTTGGCCAACTCGGCCTGGCTGGCGGGGAAGGCGAAAGGCTGGTCGATCTCCGCGTCGTTGGAGCTGCCCGAGTTGCTCGGCTTGAAGCCAAAGCACCAGATCTGCTCATACTTGTCGATCACGTCGGCGCCGTCGTCGCTCATGTTGAAGCGGAAGCCCCGGTACTTGGGGGCATAGGCCGCCGGGCTCGCGACGACGTTTGGCGTCTCCCCGTTGCGTAAGGCGATATCGACGCGAAAACGCATGCACCCGACCTGGGTCCCCCGGATCAGCTCGATGACCGAGCCGACGCCGAATCCCACACCTGGCTCGGTGGCGATCTCCGTGTCCACCACCACCAGGATGTCGACATAGGTTTTGAGCTTCCATTTGATGGCCAGATCGGTCACCGGCCAGCGAAACGTTTCGGCGATGTTCAAGTGCTCCAACAGGTTGTCATTCACGGGCATGGTGGTTCTCTTACGTGATGAACGGCCGAGTCAATCCATGTACCCATCCAAGGGGCCGCTTTTGCCCTGGAAGGCGCCGATGCGGTAGCGCATGGCTACGCGCCACGACCTCACACCCCGAGCGTCAGTTGCGCGATCCTGAGCACGAGCATAGGAATTGGTCGGCGATCCCGTCTTGTGTGGATTTCCGACTGACGCCGTAAGATTCTTCCGAACGCGGCTCGCGGCGGGGCCATCGAGGTGCGGGGCCGCAAACGGAAAGAGAACAGGAAGGAGAACCCGAAGGAAAACAGTTCGGTAGGATGAGATGGGCTTGCGGACCGCATCGTTTGCGATCGATGCGGTTACTGCGTCACCGTATCGTCTCGTGATCGAGGGAGACGTTGATCTTGCCGTAGACGGTGGGTCCATCAGAGGTCTCCTTCGTCTCCTTGACCGGACGGTCAGTGGCACAGGCGGACAGCCCGAGGGCGAGGATCGGGAGCAGGAGGGCAAACAGCAGGCTGGTGAATCGGCTCATCGTGGGGTTCCTCGTTGAGTTCGTTACGATGTTGTGGGCCTGGGCGCCGAGAGGTCAAGGCAGACAGGCGCCTTTGGGCCATATGCGTCCGGGGCCTACCACCCGCCACCCCCTCCGCCGCCACCGCCACCGCCGGAGAATCCGCCACCGCCCGAGAAGCCGGACGACGAGCTCTTCGGCGTCGGCAGTGAGGCGGTGAAGCTGTTCGACATGTCATGGGCGAGACTGCCCATCGTCCTGCCGATGTCATCGACGGCGAAGCCGCCGCGCCCGTGGTACCAGGATGGACCCTGGTAGGCCGCGGCCGTCGCGGCGCCGGCGGCCAGCGCGGCGGTGAGCCACTTCTCGAACGTCCTGGACCAGGGCTTCTCGACGTCCAGGGCGATGGCGTAAGGCAGGAGCGTCTCATAGTGCCGCGGCGACATCTCGGGCGCGCCGGCCAGGTTCATCCGATCCTGCTCGGCGACCTTCAGGTAGGTCCGCAGGCCCTCGATCTCGTCCATCCGCCGGCGCCCGAGGGGGGTCGGTGCGCCCATCAGGAAGAAGAACAGGACGTTGACCATCAACAGGGTCGCCAGGGCGATCACCGGCAGCGACGGCGTGACGCCGTCGAGCAGTCCCGACGTGATCAGGACGCCGGAGTGGGTGATGACGACGCCCGCCATGAACACCAGGAAGACCAGCTGGATCTTGCCGCCCAGGCCGTTGCCCGCGCGCTTGCCGATGCTGACGGCCATGGCCGTGACGACGGCGCCAACGAACAGGGCCGGCACCAGCAGGCCGATGGTGTCCTGGGGGATCGCTCCCCAGAGCAGGACGGCGCCCGCCGTCAGAAGCGACAGCACCACGCCGATGGCGACCTGGAGCAGGTTGGATTTGTAGTAGACGGAACGGTGCTCTTTCTCCATCGCCGAGCGGAACCCCGATGCCAGCTCCTGCACCCGGGTCCCGTGGGCCTTGGCGACCGTCAGGGTCCCGCCGTAGCCGGCCAGCCTGCGCATGAGCGCGGCCTCGCCGGCCGGGAGCGCCGCGGCGCCCCAGGGCTTGTCGGTCTGCGTGATGGTGAGGTCGGAGCCGGTCCGGTCGAGGGTCACGTGGCCCTTGACGGCGAGGCTGACCGCGGCCGCCGAGATGGCCGGAAAGCCTCTTCCCTTCAGTCCCTTGTTGCGGATGTAGTGGGTCAGTGCCGGTGACACGCCGACTGGCGGGTCCCACCGCGGCACGACGATCCCCTTGGGCGGATCGCGGCCCACCTTGTTCCAGGCCCAGAGGTAGTACGCCAGCACGATCGCGAGGCCGAGGATCGAGATCACGGCCGCCGCGTGGTCGCGCAGAAACCAGCCGAGCCCCTGGGTGCCGGACGGGGGCGCGACGGCGCCCTTGGGGAATTTGACCGCGATGGTCAGACCCTCGCGGGGCCCGAGGGGACGCGTCGTCTCGAACAGGACCCGATGGCCGCCGTCGAGCTGCGTCGCCCGTGCGTGCTGGTCCCGGGAGCCGTAGGCGCCGGTGAAATAGGTCGTGTCCTCGGCCGTCGCGTCGCCGGGCAGGGTGACCTCGGCGCGGGCTTGCAGGATCGGGAAGGCCCATTCGGTGCCAGTGACGTTCCAGTACAGCTCGTCGTGGTCGTCGAAGCGGCGGATCTGGCGATCGGTGCGGTAGGTGAGGCGGTAGGTGTAGACGCCGGGCTCGAGCAGCACGTCCTCCTTGCCGATGTAGACGCGCAGGAAGCGGGAGCCGCGCTCGGTACAGGAGCCGTCCCGCTGTCCGTCGCGGGTGACCGAGACCAGATCGAAGCTGTTGCGGTGCACCCGACCCTCGGCGTCCTCGAAGGTGT
>JBAPYD010000375.1:0-11472 GCA_049284555.1 Chromatiaceae bacterium
CCTGGGTGTAGACGATGAGGCCACCGGTGATGAAGGCGTCGCTGACGCCGACGGCCGCGTTGAGCACCCCGCCGGGATTGTTTCGGAGATCCAGCACCAGGCCCCTGAGCTCCCCGTCGCTCTCGCCCTTCAGCTTTCCGATGGCGGTGATCATGTCCTCCGTGGTGCGGGCCTGGAAATTCGAGATGCGCACGTAGCCGTAACCCGGCTCCAGGGTCCGGGACTTGACGCTTGCCACGTGGATCACGTCCCGCTCGATGCTCACCGAGAACGGCTGCCCGTCACCGCTGCGCAAGATCGTCAGGCGGATCTCCGTACCGGGCTTGCCTCGCATCAGGTTGACGGCCTCGCTCAGGCTCATGCCCTTCACCGGCTTGTCGTCGATGCGGATGATGAGATCCCCGGCCTGGAGGCCCGCGCGCTGGGCCGGCGTATCGTCGATCGGGGCGATCACCTTCACGAAGCCGTTCTCGATGCCGACCTCGATCCCGAGCCCACCGAACTCCCCGGAGGTCCCCACCTGAAGGTCGCGGTACTCCTCTTTGTCCAGGTAATCGGAGTGTGGATCCAAGCCGCTCAGCATGCCGCGGATGGCGCTTTTCAGGAGCGTCTTGTCCTGGACTCCCTCGACATACTCACTCTTGATGCGGCCGTAGACCTCCGCGAAGGTCCGCAGGTCATCCAGCGGGAGCTCCTCGGCGGCGTCCACCCGCGTGGAGAGGGGCGCACTGACGACACAGCCTTGCAGCAACGACAGACCGAGAAGCAAGGAAAGCTGGAGGCGAATGTGCATGATGAGGTTTCTATCGCATGTCAGGATCGGGTGGGAGACGTTCGGTTTCTCGAACCGGGACACCGATCGGTGGGATGGTTGCCTTAGCTCAGAACATGTGCGGACAAGGATCGCATGTTTCGATGGCGGCCGGCAGCCCCCGGGCTAATGGCCCTCTGGGGCCCCATCGCGGTCGAATCCAGGCAGCGACCGACCCAAGGGTTGGGACAGTCGGCGGATCGATGGGTTCGGCCCGGCTCAGCCGCACCAGGTCGCCGGGTCCAGGGGCTCCCCGTTTCGGCGGATCGCGAAGTACAGCACCGGCTCATCGCGCCCTCCACTGTTGCCGCTGAGGGCGATGACCTCACCCGCGGCGACCCACTCACCGACCTCCTTCAACAACGTCTCGTTGTGGCCGTAGAGCGACATATACCCATCCCCGTGGTCGATGACCAAGAGCATGCCGAAACCCCTGAGCCAGTCCGCGTAGACCACGCGGCCGTCGTAGACCGCGCGCACCTCCTCCCCCTCGTTGGCGGCGAGCAAGACCCCATCGAGGGTCAGCTCGGAGCCCTCCTTGCTGGAGCCGAAGGACGCGCGCAACCGGCCCTCCAAGAGGGGCCAGGGCAGGTGCCCACGACGCAGCTCGAAGGGCTCCCGTTGCACCTCGAGCTCGGCCCGGATCTCGGCCCGCTGCCTCAGATGCTGGACCAGCAAGCGCAGGTTCTCGGCGTCGCGCTGCAGCATCTCCAGGTCGTCCTCCCGACTGGCAATGGTTCGCTCCAGATTGGCCAGCACCAGGGTACGCTCCTGCTTGGCCGCCATCAGCCGAGCTCGTGTGGCCTCCTGCTGAGCGGCCAGCTCCGCGAGGCGGGTGGTCTCCCGCTCGGCATCCTTGGCGAGCTGGGCCAGCCGCTGGGCCCGGGATTCCACGGCCCGGATACGACTGACCCGGTCCCGGTTAAAGTAGGCGAAGTAGGACAGGACCCGGCTCGCCCGCACGGGGTCTTCCTGGTTCAGCAGGAGCCGCAGCACATCGGCGCGACCCATCGCGTGAGCGATGCGCACGAGCTCCGCAAGGCGCTCGAGCTCTTGCTGGAGCGCCTTGCGCTCGTCCTCCTCACGGTCACGGAACTCCCCCGCGACGCGGGTCTGCTCCTCCACAAGCCGGGCGAACTCTCGACCGGCGAGCGCCAGGGCAGCGACGTCGCGCTCCCGCTCCTCGAGCTCCTGGATGAGGGCCTGTCGCTCCGTGCTGTGTCCGATCAGCTCCTTGCCCACGGCCTCGACCTGTTGCTGAATCGACTGCAGATCGCGCTCGCGTTGCTCGATGGCCGCATCGGACTCCTCCACGCCCTGAGCGCGACCGGTGGCGAGCGAGGCCACGAGGGGGACGAGGAGGCGCAGCGCTGATCTCCCCCGGGACACGCCGGGGCCCCCAAGGGGTCTGTAAACGCTCGGTCGTCGGGATGGAAACATGGCGGCAGGGGTGGCGCGAATGGGACCTCGGAGCGAGGGACTGGTGGGGGACTCGGGACGCCCGGGACAACGCGGCGGAGAGTCGCGCCTCACGGCGGCCTTTCGCGGCGGGCCTGAAAAAGTTTATTATTGTATTGTTATTCGTTGATGCGTCCCAAGGCCATGGTGACCAATATCAGCCACAGCTCGCACCCGGTCCTGAACGACCCCGAAGTCCTCCCAAGGGAAACGGACATGGGTCTGTTCGCGGACGACGACGACATTGAGCGCGCCTCGCGGTCTCTCAAGGCCATGTCCCACCCTCTGCGGCTGAAGATCCTCTGCACCCTCGGAGCTCAGGAGGTGAGTGTGCAGGACATCGTCGATCAGGTGGGCACGTCCCAGAGCAACATCTCTCAGCACCTGGCGATCCTGCGCGACAAGGGCATCCTCGCCGCAAGAAAGGATGCCAACCGAGTCTACTACCGGGTGAGCGACGGGCGAACCCTGCGGCTGATCGGCATGATGCGAGAGGTCTTCTGCCAGCACCCCGAGTGAGTGAGGCGGGTCCGTCGCCACGGGGTGACGCCCGCGCTCCCTCTCCTTATACTGCCGCCCGCGAGCCAGGTCCCCGGCTGCGGGGCCAGGCGTCTGTACCGCCCCCGCGTGTGCGCCGAGCCCAGCTGCCCGCGGCCGAGATGACCCCGTCATCCGATCGTCCCGTGACCTGATCCGCGAAAATCCTATGCCGATGCAGCTCAGCCAGCTTTTGGAGTTTGTGGGTAACCACTGGTATCTGTTCGTGGCGTTGGTGGTCATCCTCGGACTGCTGATCCACAACCTGATGATTGGGGATCGGGGCAGTATCGATCCCCTGGGGGCAACGGAGATGATCAACCACCGGGAGGCGGCGGTGATCGACGTGCGCCCCGCCGCGGATTTCGCCAAGGGCCACATCATCAACGCGATCAACGTCCCAATGAACGGTTTCAAGAACCAGATGGCCGCGCTGGCCAAGTACAAGGGCAAGCCGATCATCGTGAACTGCCGCTCGGGGTCTCAGTCGGGGGTGGCCTGTAGCCACCTGCGCAAAGAGGGCTTCGAAGAAGTCTACAACCTCAAGGGCGGCATCCTGTCCTGGCAGGCGGCGAGCCTCCCCCTCACCCGAAAGAAGCGCTGAGCGCGAGACCATCGCCGAGCGCACTCGCCGCGCCACGCGCGACCCGATCCCCCCCAACACAGGATCCCTCCATGGCCGATAATCAGCAGAAGACGGATGGGCGGCAGTTTTCCATCCAGCGTATCTACACGAAGGATTTATCGTTCGAGTCCCCCAACGCCCCCGATATCTTTCGCGGTGAATGGAAGCCCGAGAACCAGCTCAGCCTGAACAGCAAGGTCAACAAGATCGGCGATCAGGTCTACGAGGTCGTGCTGACCGTGACGGCCAACGTCAAGGTCGGAGACAAGACCGCCTTCATCGCGGAGGTCCACCAAGCCGGCATCTTCACCCTGAACGGATTTTCCGAGCAGGAGCTGGGGCCAATGCTCGGGGCCTACTGCCCCAACCTACTCTTTCCCTACGCCCGAGAGGTCGTTTCCGATCTCGTGACCAAGGGGAGCTTCCCCCAGTTGGTGCTGCAGCACGTGAGCTTCGACGCCCTGTTCGCCCAGCATCAGCAACAGGCCGCGGAATCTGAGCAACCGCCCAGCCAGCATTGAGCAGCGCAACGGCAGTCGCCAGCCGGGTCGCTGTCCTGGGCGCAGGATCCTGGGGTACCGCCCTCGCCCTGCTGTTGTGCCGAAACGGCCATCGGGTCGCGCTCTGGGGACATGAGCCCGAGCTCGTCGCGGAGCTAGCGAGGGACCGGGAGAACCGTCGTTTCCTGCCCGGCTTCTCCCTGCCCGCGGCGATCGAGCCCACCTCATCCCTCGATCAGGCCCTGGCCCATGCGACCGCGTGTCTCGTGGTCGTACCCAGTCACGCCTTCGCCGAGGTGGTCGGCCGTCTCCCTGGCCGCCTGCCCTCGCATCTCGGGGTCGCTTGGGCCACCAAGGGACTCGACCCCGCGACGGGCGGACTCTTGCACACCGCCGCTCGCCAGGCCCTCCCGAACGAGAGCCTCGCGGTCGTCTCGGGACCGAGCTTCGCCCGGGAGGTCGCGTCTGGCCTGCCCACGGCTGTGACCGTCGCGTCGGAGGACCCTGAATTCGCGGCCCGGATAGCCGCCCTGCTCCATGGGGCCCGATTCCGCGCCTATACGAGCCCCGACCTCGTCGGCGTCGAGGTGTGCGGGGCGGCGAAGAACGTGCTGGCGATCGCCACCGGAATCGCCGACGGGTTGGGGTTCGGGGCGAACGCGAGAGCCGCGCTGATCACCCGCGGTCTGGCGGAGATGATCCGCCTGGGTCGAGCCCTCGGGGGACGTTCGGAGACCTTCATGGGACTCGCCGGGTTGGGCGACCTGGTACTGACGTGCACGGACGACCAATCGCGCAATCGGCGACTCGGGCTTGCCCTCGCCCAGGGTCTCAGCGTCACGGACGCGAAGGCCCGAATCGGCCAGGAGGTGGAGGGTGTCGTCACCTGTCGATCGGTTCAACTGCTCGCCCGGGAGCAGGGGATCGAGATGCCCATCAGCGAGCAGGTCCACCGGGTGCTGTTCGAGGGCGTCTCTCCCCTCGAGGCGACGGCATCGTTGCTGGACCGGGATCCCAAGCCAGAGCTCGTCTGAGGGGGATTGCCGCAGGGGTACCGACCCGCGGACCCGCAGGCTTCACCGTCACCGGGTCCCAGGGTCACGGGGAGGGCACGGAAGCACCGCGGAACCCGTGCTGTCGCCAGGCCTCGAAGAGCACCACGGCAACGGCGTTCGAGAGGTTGAGGCTGCGGTTGCCTGGCTGCATCGGGATGCGCAGTAGCCGCTCCGAAGGTAGACGTCCCAGCAGCGCTTGAGGCAAGCCCCTCGTCTCTGGTCCGAACAGGAAGGCATCGCCGGCCTGGAAGGACGGCTCCGCGTAGGGGCGTCGGCCCCGTGTGCTGAGGGCGTAGACCGAGCCGTTGCCCAATGTCGCCAGGCACGCGTCGAGGTCGGGGTACAGCCGGACATCCACCCAATCGCGGTAATCGAGGCCGGCACGACGCAGCAGCCGGTCCTCCAGCCGAAAGCCCAAGGGCTCGATCAGGTGCAGACGCGCGCCGATGTTGGCACAGAGCCGCATCACATTGCCGGTGTTCGGGGGGATTTCGGGCTCGTAGAGGATGACGTCGAACATGGTTGCTGGCGTGCGGGCTCCGCCTCGTGGCCGGGACCGGTGCAGGACCAACCCGCTACGACGCGATGGGACTCGGTTGACCCGCGTCCGGTCCCGCGTGGTATATTAAGAATTCGGCATTTACTAAATCCGCCGACAGCATTCGTCCAAAACCCAGCCAGTGGGGAGTACGTCCATGAGCGATATTGAGGCTTTGAAGAAAGAGAAGCAGGAGCTGATCGACAAGATGCTCGAGATGCAGAAGCAGTTCATCGAGTACGAGCACCAGCACGGTGTCACCGGCAAGGATTACTGGGCCTCCCAAGACGGCCTGCTCGCGACCTATCGCGAGGAATATATGGACATGGCCAACCGAGTCGTGGATATTGCCCACGAGATCGTGGGGTCTTCCCGGCTGTAACTTGCCGGCGGCCCCCCAGGGGCGGAGTCAAGCCTAAGGAAGTAAGCCCGCGCACCGTCGCGGGCTTTTTTCTGGAGCTCATCGCTCGACCCGGTTGGGACAGACCGTCCAAGGGCGTGGCCGTTCTGGCCCGGAGTCCCGCCTCCTCGACCGCTTCTTAGGAGACTCCTTTGGGGCTGATGTGCTCGATGTACTTGGGCACATCCGTCATCTCGAGCCGGATGCTACGCCCACTGAAGATCAGCGGCTCGTCCAGGCCCTGGAAGCGCAGTAGACAGCGAATCGTCCCACGGCTTGCAAAGGGGATCGGAAGCGTGTCGCGGTACGTGTAGACATTCTCGTCGATATCGCCGCCCGCACACACCAGCGGTCCCCGAGGGAGGGGCGGCGCATCGTCGACCCCTTCGATCACCAGGTCACCCGCCTGCCACCATCGGGTCCGCTCCTTGGAGCCGGTCATGCTCTTCAGGATATAGGCGCGGCTGAAACGGACCCTGAGGGTCCCCTCGCTCTGATCGATGGTCTCGATCTCAGAGCCCGGCAGGTCGATCTGACTACTGTCCAAGGTATCGCTTCGTGGTGCGTTGGCGGTAGGCGATACGTGCGTGCCAACGAGACAGTTTCAAGCGGGAAGCAGGCCCGATCTCAGTCGGGCGTCTGCGAGTCCTCGGGGTCCTGGGTGATTTCGAGACGCAGCTCCTTGATCTTGCGCGTGAGCGTGTTGCGCCCCCAGCCCAAGAGGCGTGCCGCCTCCTGGCGCCGTCCGCCGGTGTGCTCCAGGGCGGTCTGGATCAAGATCTGCTCGAAGGCCGGGAGGGCCAGGTCGAGCAGGGCCCCCTGACCCTGCCTCAGACTCTGGCGCGCCCAGCGGCGGAACACCGATTCCCAGGGCTCGTCTCGGACCTGCTCCTGTGCGAGGGCGTTCAGCTCCGGTGGGAGGTCCTCCGGATGGATCTCCTTACCCGAGGCCATCACCGTGAGCCAGCGGGCCGTGTTCTCCAGCTGACGCACGTTGCCCGGCCAGTCCAAGCGCTTCAGATGCTCGGTAGCGGCGGGCAGCAAGACCTTGCTCTCGCATCCCAGCTCCTTGGCCGCTTGGACGAGAAAGTACCGCATGAGCAGGGGAATGTCCTCCCGTCGATCCCGCAGCGGCGGCAGGTGGATGCGGATGACGTTGAGTCGGTGGAACAGATCCTCGCGGAAGCGTCCCTGTCGGACCAGCTCCTCCAGGTTCTGGTGGGTTGCGGCGATGATGCGCACGTCCACACGAATCGGCGCCACCCCCCCCACCCGGTAGAATTCCCCGTCCGAGAGCACCCGCAGCAGGCGAGTCTGGAGCTCGGCGGGCATGTCACCGATCTCGTCGAGGAACAGGGTCCCCCGGTCGGCCTGCTCGAATCGTCCTTCCCGCCGGGCCTGTGCCCCGGTGAAGGCCCCCCGCTCGTGACCGAAGAGCTCGGACTCGAGGAGATCACGCGGGATGGCGGCCATGTTCAGCGCGATGAAGGGGCGATCGGCTCGCGGACTGTGGCGGTGGAGCGCCCGAGCCACCAGCTCCTTGCCGGTACCCGACTCCCCGTTGATCAGGACGGTGATGTTCGAGCGGGCGAGGCGTCCGATGGCCCGGAAGACCTCCTGCATCGCCGGGGCCTCACCGATGATATCGGGCCCTTGCATGGCGCCGATTTCCTCCGGGGCCTCCTGGCGCCCACGCCGGGAGGCCCGGGTGACCTGGGCAACGGCCTCGTCGAGGTCGAAGGGCTTGGGCAGGTATTCGAAGGCTCCGCCGTGAAAGGCGGACACCGCGCTGTCCAGGTCCGAGTGGGCGGTCATGATGATGACGGGTAGACCCGGATGCCGCGCCTTGATCTGACGCAGGAGGTCCAGCCCATCCACCCCCGGCATGCGGATGTCCGTGAGGATGACGTCCGGCTGCTCTCGCTCCAGGGCCTCCATGACGCCGACGCCGTTGGAGAAGCTGGTGACATGCATCTCCGCCTTCCGCAGTGCCCTCTCCAGGACCCACCGGATCGAGCGGTCGTCGTCGATCACCCAGATGCTGGGTTCTCTACTCATGCTCGGACTCCAAGGGCAGGTAGACGAAAAAGCGGGTCTCCCCTGGACGACTCTCGCATTCGATGAGACCTCCGTGCTGGTTGATCAGCTCCTGTGCGATGGGAAGCCCAAGGCCGGTCCCCCCAGGCTTGCCGGAAACCATCGGGAAGAAGATCTGGTCTTTGAGCTCATCCGGGATCCCGGGCCCGTTGTCGAGCACCTCGACCCGAAGCACCAGGCGATGCCGCTTCGCCCCGATAGTGAACTGGCGCAGCACCCGCGTGCGCAACTCGATGTCGCCGCCGGTGCCCGCAGCGGCGCAGGCGTTGCGCACGAGATTCAGGAACGCCTGGATCAGACGGTCCTGATCTGCGATCAGGTCGGGGATGCTGGGATCGTAATCCCGTGAGACCCGCGGCCCGTTTGGGAATTCCGCACGCATGAGCCCCCGTACATGCTCCAGCACACTGTGGATGTTGACGGTCCCGCGGCTCGGCATCCGGTTCGGCCCGATCATCCGGTTCATGAGGGCCTGTAGCCGGTCCGCCTCGTCGATGATGATCCGCGTATAGTCCCGCAGCCCCGGCTCGGGTAGCTCTCGCTCCAGCAGTTGCGCAGCGCCCCGCAGGCCACCCAAGGGGTTCTTGATCTCGTGGGCCAATCCACGGATCAGGGCTTGGGTCGCTTGATGCTGGGACAGCAGGTGCTCCTCCCGGGTGATGCGGAGCTGCCTGTCCACTTGATGGAGCTCGACCAGGAGATCCGGGCTTGCATCAAAATGGTGCAGCGGCAGCACGGTGCAATTCACGGTGATAGTGCGTCCATCTATCAGGGTGACGTTGAGCTCCCGTTCTGTGAAGGGATGCCGGGACAGGAGTGCGTGGGTTAGCCTCAGCTCCACCTGGGAATCCGGGCAGGGAAGGATGCTTGCCGCCGGCTGGCCAACCACGTGACGGGCACTGACCTGGAACAACATCTCCGCGGCGGGATTGAGGTAGCGGAGACGCAGGTCCGATCCGAACAGCATGACCGCTGTATTCATGTGATCGAGGACCATCTTCTCCAGCATCGGGCGCGTGCTCCGGCTCTTGAACATCCGAGTCCCTGGGCGATTGATCCGCTGCTGGACGAATTGGAGTGATACGTCTCGGTGCCGCGGTCCAGCTTGGCTCTGTTTACATTGGGCTGACTCCTGGGAAGGGGCCCGGTGTGAAGCCGCCCTTGAGGATACAGCAAAAAGCGAGCCAGTCCCGCCGCGGGGCGTCTTCAAGGGCGTGAGGCCCTCGATTCGGGTGGGCGTTCTTCGATGCACACGGGAGGCGCGATAAATCGGCGCTTCTCTAAGGGATAACTCCCGGTGGAAGGGGCTCGCGCAGGTGGAAGGTAACCGGTGCGCTGCGGGCCACGATGCCAGCGGCGTCGAGAATGCGGGCCTCGGCCCAATGGGAGCCGAGGCTCAAACCCCTCAGGGAGACCTGCGTCCCGATGGGCCCCTCGGTCTCGATCGGCATACCGTCCATCCAGAGTTCCAGACGGTGACCGACCATCAAGGGCGGATCGAGCAGCAGACTTACGGGCAGGCTCGGGGGATCCGGTCGCAGGGTTTGGTTCGACCCCGGGGACACAATCTGGAAGCTCCTGTAGGGCCCGAGCAATGGGCCTCCGGGGAGCGCTTCGGCTGCCTCTCCGGCCCCGCCGATAGCGGTCCGGCTTTCGATCGCGACGGAGTCCGACTTAGGGTGCGGGCGGTCCGAAAAGTGGGTCTGACCATCTGCATCGACCCACCGGTAGATCTGGGCCGAGGCACCGGCGGAAATACAGAGGAATGGGAGAATCCAGGCCCTGACCACCCATAGAGAATAGATCAGGCTGGCGGGAGACTCAATGCGTCGCCGCGGCGCTCTCCCGGAGGGCCGCGGCGACCACCATTGACCAAGCCGCCAGGGCGGGGCTCAGAGGCTGAAGTAGAGGTCGAACTCGATCGGATGCGTGGTCATGCGCAGCTGGGTGACTTCCTGCATCTTCAGCGCGATATAGCCGTCGATCAGGTCATCCGTAAAGACACCACCAGCGGTCAGGAACTCGCGGTCCTTGTCCAGGGCATCCAGGGCCTGATCCAGCGCATAGCATACCGTGGGGATGGACTTCTCCTCTTCCGGCGGTAGGTCGTACAGATCCTTGTCCATGGGATCGCCGGGGTGGATCTTGTTCAAGATGCCGTCCAATCCGGCCAGCATCATCGCCGAGAACGAAAGGTACGGATTGCCCGTCGAGTCGGGGAAGCGGACCTCGACGCGACGTCCCTTGGGATTCGCGACATAGGGGATGCGAATGGACGCGGAGCGGTTGCGGGCAGAGTAGGCCAGCATCACGGGCGCCTCGAAGCCGGGCACCAACCGCTTGTAGGAGTTGGTGGATGCGTTCGTGAAGGCATTGAGCGCCCGGGCGTGCTTGATGATCCCGCCGATGTAGTAGAGCGCTGCGTCGGAGAGGCCGCCGTACTTGTCACCGGAGAAGATATTCTGGCCGTCCTTGCCAAGGGACTGGTGGACGTGCATGCCGTTTCCGTTGTCGCCCACCATTGGCTTCGGCATGAAGGTGACGGTCTTGCCGTAGGCGTGGGCCGTGTTCCAGATCGCGTACTTCATGATCTGGGTCCAGTCGGCCCTCTGGACGAGCGTGGAGAACTTGGTGCCGATCTCGCACTGCCCGGCGGTGGCGACTTCGTGGTGATGGACCTCGACGGGGACACCCATCTCCTCCATGGAGAGGCACATGGCCGCACGAAGATCGTTCAGGGAGTCCACCGGAGGGACGGGGAAGTAGCCACCCTTCACATTCGGACGATGACCCATGTTACCGTCCGGGTAAACGCGCTCGGAGTTCCAGTCGGCCTCCTGGGAGTCGATCTTCACGAAGGAGCCACTCATGTCGGCGCCCCAGCGGACGTCGTCGAACACGAAGAACTCCGGCTCCGGACCGAAGTAGGCGCTGTCGGCGATCCCGGTGGACTTGAGATAGGCCTCGGCACGCTTGGCAAGGGATCTGGGGTCGCGCTCGTAGCCCTGCATGGTGTTGGGCTCGAGGATGTCACAGCGAATGATCAGCGTGTTCTCGTCGGCGAACGGGTCCATCACGGCGGTGGCCGCCTCCGGCATCAGGACCATGTCGGATTCCTGGATCCCCTTCCATCCGGCGATGGAGGAGCCGTCGAACATCTTCCCTTCCTTGAACATATCCTCGTCCACGACGGAGGCCGGCATGGACACATGCTGTTCCTTTCCCCGGGTGTCGGTGAAACGAAGATCGACGAACTTAACCTCGTGGTCTTTGATCATTTTCATGACATCGTCTGCCATTGGACTGTCTCCGATGCTAGTGCTAAACAAGGGTGAGGGGATCTTTCTGCGCCATACGCTCGTCGGCCAGTAGGGCCGACCTGGGGCATGATCTGGCGCGAGCGCTTATCTGGCGGCGGGGGAGGCGGTTACCGCTTCCACGGGCTCTGGTC
>JBAPYD010000376.1:0-1949 GCA_049284555.1 Chromatiaceae bacterium
CTGGCGATGGGTCGCGAGCACCCCACACTGATCCGTCAGGTGTGCGGGCTCAGCGGACGTGTTCGGATGCGCACCGAGGTGATCATCCGGTTCGACTACGGGTCGGTGGTGCCGTGGGTTCAGCATGAGGCGCCGGGGCTTCGAGCCGTTGCCGGACCGGACGCCCTCGTCCTGCAGTCGCCAGTGCCGCTGGCGGGCAAGGACTTCGCCAGCGCCGCGCTCTGGGAGGTGGCTGCTGGGGAATCCGCCGCGTTCGTCATGACGCACCTGCCATCCCACCTCCCCTTCGACGACATCGTGGACGCGGACCAGGTCGTGAAGCAGACCGAGGACTGGTGGGCGCGCTGGGTGCAGACGGGCGACCTTCTGCAAGGCCGGTGGGCTGGGGTGGTCCGCCGCTCGGCCCTCACCCTCAAGGCGCTCACCTTCAGTGAGACCGGTGGCATCGTGGCAGCCCCCACAACGTCACTTCCCGAGACGTTGGGCGGTGGGCGTAACTGGGACTACCGCTTCTGTTGGTTGCGTGACGCGACCTTCACTTTGTACGCGCTGCTGCTCAACGGGTTCCACGAGGAGGCGCGCGCGTGGCGGGAATGGTTGTTGCGGGCGGTCGCGGGCAGGCCGCAGGACCTGCAGATCCTCTACGGCATCAGTGGCGCACGTCGGGTGCCCGAGTGGGAGGCGGACTGGCTCCCCGGATACCAGGGGTCCACCCCGGTGCGCATCGGCAACGCAGCCAAGGGGCAGTTCCAACTTGACGTGTTCGGCGAAGTGCTCGACGTTCTGCACCTTGCCCGCCGGGCCGATCTGGCGCTGCGGGACGACAGCTGGAACCTGCAGCGTGAGCTCCTGGACTACCTGGAGTCATCCTGGACCAGGCCGGACACGTCCATCTGGGAGGTGCGCGGGCCACTGCAGCACTTCACCTACTCCAAGGTGATGGCCTGGGTCGCCTTCGACCGCGCAGCCAAAGCCGTCACCGACTTCGGCCTGCCCGGGCCCGGGAAGCACTGGCGCGCCCTGGCCGAGCAGGTGCACGCCGACGTATGCGCCCACGGCTATGACGCCGAACGCGGCACCTTCGTGCAGTCATACGGAAGTGACCGGCTCGACGGCGCCCTGCTCCTGCTCCCGCTGGTCGGCTTCCTGCCCGCCACCGACGAACGGATGCGGGGCACCGTGGCGGCCATCGAGGACGAACTCCTGCGCGACGGCCTGGTCCGCCGCTATCTTCCAGACCCCTCGATGGACGGCGTCGACTCCGATGACGAGGGCGTCTTTCTGCCCTGCTCCTTCTGGCTCGCCGACAACTACGCCCTGCAAGGACGCCAGGCCGAGGCGGAGGCACTCTTCGAGAGGCTGCTCTCGTTGTGCAACGACGTGGGCCTGCTCTCCGAGGAGTACGACCCTGCCACCGGCCGACAGCTCGGCAACTTCCCCCAAGCATTCAGCCACGTCGCCCTGATCAACACCGCACACAACCTGAGTGGGGGCTGGGGCCCGGCGCACCATCGGCCCTCATCCGAGCGGCAGCGCTACCTGGGGCCTGGCCGGGCATGAAGGCAATGCCTCACTTCGTCAAGGTGCGAAAGTGCCGATCGGGCCTTGATCCTTGGCCTCATCCGTTGGCCAGCGGCCGTTCGGCACCACGTTCAACATCAACTTCGGCGAAGTCGACTTCGACGGGCTCCGTGAACCTCTTGCCGTTGACCTCGTCGTGGCGCATGAATGTCGGGGGTTCGATTCGTACGTGCATGGAGTAGAGGCCGTCCGCGGGGAGTCGCCAGTTGCGGCCGTAGTGGTAGATCATCGGATGCCAGAGCATCGGCTGGTCGTGCGGTCCAATCACGGTCCCGTCTGCAGCCGTCAATGTCACCTCGACCTTGAGGCATGGGACGAAACGCCCGTCGCCTGCGTCACGCACTGACACTTCCACGTGAGCGTTGTTT
>JBAPYD010000377.1:0-3110 GCA_049284555.1 Chromatiaceae bacterium
TTGAAGGCCAGGATCCTCCGCAGGGCACCCGGCTGGCAGATTACGCCGTAGAGGCCGATGCCCACCAGTGCAGCACCGCAGAGACCGAAAAGGGTCTCGCCGCTCATGAGCGCAGCCCCGGCTCGCGGTCGCCCATCGCCGGCGCCCCTCCCAGCAGCAGGCTCAGGACCAGGGCGACGGAGAGGGTCAGGGCGGCCTCGATGGCCAGGATCAGGGGCTTGGCATACCCCTCCGGATAGGCGAGTAGGGCCCCGGCCAGGGGAATCCCGGCGACACCGATGCCCATGAAGACCAGGGGGCCAAGGACCAACAGCAGACGCAGGGACCGGCTGGTTACCCGCGGCGGCTCGCGCAGGCCGGCCACCAGGACCAGGACCCCCATGGCGGCCAGGACGGCGGCCCCCTGAAACTTGCCGCCCGGGTCGTCGGCCCCGACCCAGACGAGATGGACACCCACCAGGATGCCCAAGGGCGGCAGAACCTGCGCCAGCAGGGTCAGGGGCCCATTCCCCCCCAAGCGCGGCAATGAGCCGGGGCGCCCGTGCCAGCCCGGCTCCGAGGCGAGGGACCAGACGCCGATCAGGGCCGGCAGCAGCACCACGGTCTCCAGAAGGGTGTCGATGGCCCGGTGGGCCATGAGCACGCCGGTTACCGGATTGCCGACCCCGGTCGGCGGCAGGTTCTCCGCCACCAGCGGGGCCAGTGTGGGGGCCGGGTCGGGGAGCAGCAGCACCACGGCGCCAAGACCCAGGGCGATCACCGCGCACAGCGATCCAATGAGGATCCGCAGCCCCGGTCCCGGCCGTCCAGAGGCTTCGGCCGCTTCAGAAGGAGACAGGCGCGCCGCTGCCCCCAACAGCAGCACACCCGTCAGTCCGGTGCCCAGCGCCGCCTCCGTCAGGGCCACGTCCACGGCCGCAAGCCGTACCCAGACCAGGGCGAGCAGGAGCCCGTAGGCGACGAAGCCGATCACGGCCCCAGAGGCCGTTCGGGCGGCAGTCACCCAAAGGGCGAGGCCCATGACCAATAGGGCCAGGACTCCGTCGACGAGCCATGCGTTAGTCACGTGAGCCCCCTCCCCCCGGATCGGCCCCGCCGCCTCCCGACCAATCGGGCGGTCGCACCGCCCGCGCCAGTAGCTGGCCCACCGTGGCCCCGGACAGCAGGGACAGGAGCCAGACCGCGATGAGCCCCAGCCAGCCGAGGGGAGACGAGACCTGGGGCAGCAGCCCGAGCACCACCAGCCCCAGCCCCAGGTTGTCCGCCTTGGTCAGGGCGTGAAGCCGGGTCAGGGTGTCGGGGAAACGCAGCAGCCCGACGGTCCCCGCGAGAAAGAACAGGGCCCCCAGGGTCACCAGGAGGACCGTGTAGGCTTCGAGAACGAGGCTCAGGCCAGGTCCCTCCCCGTCGGGTCCGTCCCTGCATCGGATCTCTTCCCAGGAAGCACCGTGCCCTGCCCCGCCCCGGCCACGAAGGCCGCGGAGGCGAAGGCGGCGAGCAGGGCCAGGACCAGGGCGATGCCCGCGATGGCAGGGACCCCGGAGGCGACCCCGAACAGCAGCAGGGCCGCGACCCCGCCGGTGCCAAGGAGCTGGGCGGCGAGCATCCGGTCCGCCTCCCCGGGGCCGCGCAGGATCCGCACCAGGCCGAAAGCCACGGTGCCCAGCACGAAGGCCGCGGCGCCCAGGAGGAACTGGGTCATGCCGAATCCGCTCCCCGAGCGCCCGGACCCCGCACCCTGCTCAGGAGGGCCTCCTCGCGCGCGAGGCCCGCGGCCACCGGCTGGTCGAGGTCCAGACAGTGATAGACCAGGGCGTCGCTGGCGTCCGTGCCCACCGGGACGGTGCCCGGCATCAGGCTGGTGAGGGCCCCGAAGGCCGCTCGGCCCGGCCCCGGTGGAAGCCCGACCCGATAGGCCAGGAATCCGGGGCGCAGGGGCATCCGCGGGTGGAAGGCCCGCAGGGCCACGTCCAACCCGCCCACCACCGACTGCCATAGGAAGCTCCCCGCGAGCCGTCCCAGGGCCAGGAACCGGATGCGGCCGCCGGCGGGTGGCAGCAGCCGCAGACTCACCCAGGTCGCCCAAGCGGCCGCAAGGGCACCGACCGCCAGGTCGGGGGCCAGGGACCGCAGGGATTCCCCGGACAGGGGCGCCGACAGCAGAAGCCAGAAGCCAAATAGCCCGGCACCCCGGGTCAGGGCCGAACCGAGCCGGTCTCCTCGGCTCACCTCGGGGCTGACCTCGAAATCCTTCATCGCTTGCGGCGCGCCTCGTTGCGCAAGATGTCCCTGCCCCGAGCCTCAGCGCTCCCGGAGGGAGCCATCGAGGAGATCATTCAGGGCCAGGCCCACGCCGATGACGTTCTGCTTCCAGTTGTAATCGATCATGCTCTGCCCGTAGCCCGTGAATCCGTAGACGTAGGCCCGCAAGGGGCCCAGAAAGGCGGGAGACGTCCAGGTGAGCTGGGCGGCACCCTTCATGGTGTCGATGTTGCCCCGCGCCATCAGGCTGAAGCTATGACCCTGCCGTTTGTAGACGCCGGTGATATCGCCGTGGCCGTAATAGTCGGTGATGTCGGGGTTGTCGTCCCCGCCGTCGTCGATCACGAGCCAGGGGCGGACGAGCAGGGCCAAGTTGCCGCGCTCGATGCCGATCTCGGCGATCAGACGGTCCCAGCTCCGGGAGATGGGATCGGAGCGCCCATTGGACTGGTGGTTGTAGCCGAAATTGAGCAGCCGCCAATGGAAGCCCCCGAAGGAGAGGTCCGGGTCGTAGCTCACCAGGAGCTCCGGTTGGTAATTGGTCTCCCGGAAGGGACGCGACAGCTCGTCGTTGTAGATCTGCCACTGATTCTGCTGGGTATAGGCGGCCCAGACGCCGAAGCGGCGATTCTCGGTCGCCCAGAGTCGCGCCTTGAAGCTGATCTGGAACTGTGCCTCCGTGGAGTCGAGCTCCGCGTCCTCAGCCTCCAGGGCCGTGAAGAGCTGCTTGAAGGCGGCATCGTTGGGGCGGGTGGAATAGCTCGCCAACAGCATATAGTTGGGTCGATAGAAGGCGAAGCCGTAACGGCCAGACCCGGGATTGAACCCCCAGGCGGTCTCGATCGCGG
>JBAPYD010000378.1:0-3370 GCA_049284555.1 Chromatiaceae bacterium
CCCCCACATGGCCCAGGTCGATGATCTCGGGGGCGTCGAGCTCGGGCGCATCGCGCCGCAGCAAGAGCTTCCGTGCGCGGATCAGGTCCCCGTCCTTGCCGGTGAGTCCCACCGCGGAGCCCCCGTGGCGATTGATCAGGTTGACGATCTCCTTGTTGACCAGGCCGCCGAGGACCATCTCCACGACATCCATGGTCTCCGCATCCGTGACGCGCATGCCCTGGACGAACTCGCTCGCCTTTCCCAAGCGCTTGAGCAGGGAACCGATCTGAGGTCCGCCCCCATGGACCACCACCGGGTTGACCCCCACCAGCTTCATCAGCACCAGGTCCCGGGCGAAGCCCTGCTTCAGAGGCTGGTCCACCATGGCGTTTCCGCCGTACTTGATAACCACGGTCTTGCCGCTGAATCGGCGGATGTAGGGTAGGGCCTCGATGAGGATACGGGCCGTGGCTTGGGCACGCTCGCTTGGCAGTGACATCTGGAGTTACCGTTTCGAGGTTGAGGGGCCCGGTTCCGAAGCGCCCAGGGAAGCGCAACACCCGAGCGCTTCCCCTAGAAGGGGAGCGCGAGCCCTGGGGCGGCCCGGTCGAAAAGACGTCGGAAGCGGGATTGAATCGCCTCTAGGGCGGCCTGGTCTTCTCCTTCGAATCGCAAGGTGAGCTTCGGTTCGGTATTCGAGGCGCGCACGAGTCCCCAGCCGGCTTCGAACTCCGCCCGAAGGCCGTCGATGAGGATCAGCTCCGCGCCCTCCAGCTCGCCCGCGTGGCGGATCACGGCGTCCATGACCCGAGCTGACTCGCCCTCCCTGAGCTCGAGTGCGAGCTCGGGGGTCACGATCCCACTTGGCAGGGCGTCGAAGATCTCCTGAGACGTCCTGGGGTCCAGCGACAGGACCTCGAGCAGACGGGCCCCCGCGTAGACGGCATCATCGAAGCCAAGCCAGCGCTCCTGGAAGATGATGTGGCCGCTGAGCTCGCCGGCGATCAGGGCGCCGCCTTCCCGGAGCTTCGCCTTGAGCGGTGCATGCCCCGAGCGCCACATCACCGGCCGGCCGCCGGCGCGGAGGATCTCCTCCGCGAGGTGGCGCGAGCACTTGACGTCGAAGATGACGTCCGTGCCCGGGTTGCGGCTCAGCACGTCGGAGGCGAGCAGCATCAGGACCCGGTCGGCGGGGATGAAGCGGCCCCGTGAATCCACGACCCCCAGACGGTCTCCGTCCCCATCGAAGGCGAGGCCCAGGTCCGCTCCCTCCGCCACCACGAGCTCACCCAAGGGGCGCAGGTGCTCGGGGACCGAGGGGTCGGTGACCGCGTCATCACCCCCGCCGCAGAGCTCGCAGCGGCGCTCGATCACCTCGCACCCGAGGGCCCGATAGAGGCCCGGGGCCACCGCGGAGGCGGTCCCGTTGGCGCAATCGATGGCCAGTCTCAGGGTGCGGGCCAGGGCGACGTCGTGCTCGATGTAGGCCCGGTATTCCGGGATCAGGTCGAGCTGGCGGTAGCCGCCGGTACCGGTGACCAGGTCGCCGGCCTCGAGCCGTCGCCGTAGGTCCTGAATCTCGTCGGCGGTTGCGCTGCGGCCCGCCAGCACCGGCTTGACGCCGTTGTATCCGAGCGGGTTGTGACTGCCGGTTACGGCCGCGCCGGCGTGGCGCTCGGCGTGACAGCAGGCGAAATAGACCAGGGGGCTCGGTACGACACCGAGGTCGACCACGTCCGGTCCGGCAGAGCGAATCCCTGCCGCGAGGGCGGCGGACAGCTCCGGGCTCGTCGACCGGCAGTCCCGTCCCAGGAACACCGTCCGGTCGCCCACCGCGACCGCGGCACTGCCCAGGGACCATCCGATGGCCTGCACGGCGTCGGCCGTCAGTTGCCCGTCCACAAGGCCGCGGATGTCGTAGGCGCGAAAGATCGTCTCCAGCAGCTGAAGGGCCCTGGGTTGGGTGCCGGTGCGACCGGCTTGGGCCGACCCGAAGTGATCGGCCCCGGTTTGTCCGGACCCTGACGCTGCAACGTCAACTTGATCGGGGAGCTCCAGCTCGTCGAGCTCGTCCAGTGCGTCCAACCCCCCCGAGTCATCGAGGGCGGCTTGCTCGCTCGACGCCCCGGAGGGTCCGCGCCCAGTCTCTGATCCCTGAGCCCGGCCCGTCGGTCGTGCGGCCTGGGACCCCCGCCCCAGCTGGCCGCCGAGGGTGCGCAGCTGGGTCATCAGGTCCAGGTGGGCCCTTTGGGTCTCGGCCAACCGGGACATCGGCTTGCGGATCGGCCGTTGTTGCAGCAGGTCCTCGACCATCAGGATCAGGCCCTGAAGGTCCTCCAGCAGGGCCCCTCTGAGACCGCGGTGCCCGAGCCACAGCAGGGCTGCGATCAACCCCAGGACGCTCAGATAGACCGCCGCTGCCCCTTCCAGCAGCTGGGCATCCGGAAAGTCCCTCGGGGCCAGCCACACGGCGATCTGCAGGCGGGTGCGTGGAATCTCCACCACCCCATCCGGTGGGCGCTCGGGCTCGCGAGCGGCCCCGTCCAACGGCACGGGCTGATCGCCGACGACCTGGCGGTATATTGCGGTGCCGACCCCTGCGAGCAGACCGTCCAAGCTCGGCAGCAGCGACACGGGGAGGGTGAGGTGCACGACCCCCAGGACCCGTTCCCCCTGTTCATCGAAGACCGGTCCGGCGATCGCCAGGTGCATATCGGGTTGGCCGACCTTGTGCGCCTCCGCCGGGGTCACCTGGCGCCTCTGGGCCGCCTGACGGGCGAGGTCGAGCCCCGCGTAGCTCATGGCGGGTACGTCTTTCACGGAATCGATCCGTGCGGCCGGGAACAGGTGCATGCCGAATGCGTCGGGTAGGAGCCGCAGCAGTGCCAGCTCCGCGCTGTGGAGCACCTCGGGGTGGGGGGAGGCCAGGGCATGCCGGACTTCCCCATCGGCGGCCGCGGCCTCGATTAGGCCGGTGACGCGGGAGATGTCGGAGGCGATGGCCTGTGCGAGCAGCCTCGCCCCATCCGCCAGGTGGCGAAGGTCCCGGCTGGACTCCCGTTTCATCACCAGGGCCACTGCCAGGGCGGTTGCCACCAACAGCACCAGTGCGCTGCCCAGGAAGCTGCGGACCCAGTACGCCTTGGCGCTCGGAGCCGTCTTGACTGGCGGCGACGGGCGCTGGGGTCTGCCCTGCTCCTCGGATGCGGTCACCTTCACCCTGTCTTTCGCGCCCAATCGTTGCCCTCTTTCACGCTCAGGATGCCCGGCCCCGGGTGCCGGAGTCAGTGCTTGCCCGTGTGCCCGAAGCCGCCTTCGCCGCGGTCGGATTCACGGAACCCAGGGACGATCGCCAGCTCCGCCTGCAGCACCGGCACCAGGACCAGCT
>JBAPYD010000379.1:0-1863 GCA_049284555.1 Chromatiaceae bacterium
TCTCCGAGAGCGAGAGCTTCTTCAACGGATTCGAGGAGAATCCCAAAGGGTTGGAATTCATCGACTGGGCGCGCGGCCACTACGCCCACGTCCTCACCTTCGATCACCCGACCCTGTCGGTGAGCCCGGTCCTCAATGCACGGACCCTTGCCCTGCTGCTCTCCGATACCCAAGCCGACATCGACGTCATCGGCCACAGTCGCGGCGGGCTCGTCACCCGCTGGTGGCTGGAGGTCTTCGACCGTGCCCCGCCGGAGAAGCGCCGCGCGGTCTTCGTGGGCTCGCCGCTCGCCGGCACCGGGCTTGCCGCCCCGACGAACATCCGTGGCAGCCTGAGCCTCCTGTCCAATATCGGCATGGCCCTCGGCGCCGCCTCGGCCGCCGTCCCCTTCCTCACCGTCCTGACCGGTCTCTTCCGCGTCGTGACCTCGGTGACCACGCTCGCGGCGAAGACGCCCGCCGTCGATGCGGCCGTTGCGCTGGTACCGGGACTCGTGGCCCAGAGCCGGGTCGGGAACAACCGGGAGATGGTCAGCCTGCGCCAAGCCCCCGCGGCGCTCGCCGGACGCTACTTCGCGGTGAAGTCAAACTTCGAGAGTGAGAGGCCCGGCTGGCAGTTCTGGCGCTATTTCCGCAACATTGGGGCGCGTGCGAAGGACACCCTGGCAGACTTGGTCTTCGAGGGACAAAACGACCTCGTGGTGGATACCGGCTCGATGGTCGACCTGTGCGACGAACTAAGTGTCCCTGGGGCGCAGGTGCTCGACTTCGGCACCACCGATTTCGTTCACCACACGAACTACTTCGCCCAGGCGCGGACATTGGATTTCCTTCGGGAGTCGCTCGGGACCACTCGGCGCTAACTTCGAGACTCCCGTAACAACGGAGAGGAGCAGATGGATAGAGGCACGGCCCGGACGTACAAAGACCTGTTGCTGGGTATTCCCGGCTGGAATCAGGGCGGGACCCGAAAGGCGTTTCTCCATGATGTCTTCTGGGGCCACCCGCTTCTCGACCGGCTCAACCACGAAGTCTCCGGGGACCGCGCAGCCACCGAGCTGATCGAGCTGCTTGGTGGCCTGGAGGACGCCGACGTCGATGGACTCACGCCGGCCTGCGCCCTGCTGAAGGCGGTTCGCGAGAAATTCGGCGCCGGCAGGCAGCGCGGCGAGCTGCTTGCAGACCTCGAGCGCGCCTTGTGCGACTCCACACCGGGCATCCGTTCCGTCCTCGTGCTGGCCGCGAACCCGGAGGACCAGGAGCTGATCCGAACGGATGAGGAGTACGTGGCGATCAAGGACGCCCTGGGCCGGACCGCGAAAGGCCAGGAGATCCGATTGCACCTGCCGGAGTTTGCCCTGCCCGCCGAAAAGCTGATCGGCACCCTCCTGAACGCGGAGCCCGACCTGGTCCACTTCTCCGGTCACGGCGGCGGCACCGCGGGGATCTACTTCCAGGACCCCCAGGGCAGCTCCGAGCCGGTCTCCGCGGAGGCCGTGGCCAGGGTGTTTCGGCAGTTTGCCCACTGCGTGCGGGTCGTGGTGCTGAATGCCTGCTTCAGCGAGCCCCAGGCGGACGCCATCGCCCAGCACATAGACCATGTCATCGGCACCCGGAAGGACATCGGGGACGACACGGCGATCGCATTTTCCACCGGCTTCTACCAGGCCCTCGCCGCGGGCCGATCGATCGAGGACGCCTTCCAGCTAGGCTGCGCCCAGATCGGAATGAAGGGCATCCCGGAGCATCTGATCCCCGTGCTCATGACGCGGGGCGGAAAAGCCACCCCCTGCCGATAACCGACGGGAGCCACCGATGGCATGAAACTGGACCGCGGTACCTACAAGGCCCTGAAGCAGATCC
>JBAPYD010000380.1:0-5670 GCA_049284555.1 Chromatiaceae bacterium
CTGGCTCGATCGCCGGATACCGGTCCATGATGAGACGCGTGGCGCGGATCAGGGTGTGGTACTGGGCGGGCTCGAAGGGGGAGCGCTCGTCCCCTTCGAGCTCGATCCCGATTGAAAAATCGTTGCAGCGGTCGCGCCCTTGGAAGGTGGAGCTCCCCGCGTGCCAGGCACGCAGTCTCAGGGGGACATACTGGATCAGCAGACCGTCGCGCCTGATCAGCAGATGGGCGGAGACGCGTCCACCCGCCGTGGCGACCTCGAAATACGGATGGGCCCTGGGGTTGAGTCTTCCGAGGAAGAGGTCGTCGATCCACGGACCCCCAAACTCCCCCGGCGGCAGGCTGATGCTGTGAATGACCAGGAGGTCGATGGCAGCCCCTTCGGGTCGTCGGTCCCAATGGGTCGAGGGCCGCCGCTCGGCACCGGGGAGCCAGTCCGATTCCGCCCACCCCGGAGTGGCAGTTCCTCCCGGACCAGAATCGACGACGGGACGTGGCTCACCGCCCGTTTGGTCATCGGTGGCGATCCCAGGGGGGCGATCAGGCACGGGCTCTCATCCCTCGCGGGTGGGTGGCCGGCTCCGCCCCTGTCACCGCCGGGCGCCTGCCTCCCATCGTTGCTTTGAACCATAATACGGCAACAGGCGAGCCGGGGATTCGGAATTCCTTGCCCGAGTCCTGGCCGCGTTGATTCGGCTTCCGTCCAGGAGTTGCCGCGCCTCCGGCGAGCGTCGTCCGCCCGAAACGTGCCGCGGGAACCGCCGGTCCACGGAAAGCCAAGCCCCGACACGCGGCGATACCAGTCGCCCTGGCAAGTCGCACCAGCCACCGTAGCATCGACTTGACGAGCCCAAACGACCACGTCCTTCCCCACGATCATGCGGATCTGCTTCCGCCGCGTGCGAAGCGGTACGTCGTTGCCTGTGGAAAGCTGCTGGAACCGATCCTGCCGCCCCTATTGCTGGCGATGTTCGATCACGTGGACCGGGTGCTTCAGGAGCTGGCCCACGGTTCCGGGCAGGATCTGGTGGGCCACCCCTATCTCGACGCTCAGCGGACCCTGCGCCAATGGCGCAAGGCCATCCTGGTCGACTTCCTTCGTATTCTGCGTCAGGAGGCCAGCTTGGCCATGGTCCCGTCACCACGTCCCGAGGCGGGTCAGCCGCCACGGGTCGAGCCGGACAGCCAGGAGCTTTCCATGCCCCAGGAAGCGGAGCTCGAGGAGAGCCTGGCAATCGGCAACTTGATCACCAAGGCAGAGGCCCGATACCGTCCAGAGCTCCTGGAGATTCGGCTCCATCTCGCTCGGCTGCTGCATCGGTCCAGGTTGCCAGAGCGCTCCAATCCCTATGGGCCCTTCGCCGTCTGCGAGGCGTTCCGCCGGAGCCTATTGCCGGCACATCCCTTGGAACCGTCCATCCGGCTGGTCATCTACAAGTACTTCGACCGGTATCTGATGGACCAACTGGGGGATTTTTGCCGGGGTTGTGTGGATCTCGCAGTCGCGGAGGGGCACGTCCCGGGCGGTGGGTTCCAGCATCTGCTCCGCCGGGGAGTCCATGCGACCGCGCCGGCCCCGGCCGTAGCGGCATCCGGGTCCGGTGTGCAAAGGGCCGCCACCCTGAGCTTCCAGGCACTGCAGGGATTGCTCGATCTCCAGCGGCCGGCCGCCTCCCGACCGGCGCCGCGTCAGGTCGGGGTCCCGAACTCGGCCGCGGGGCGCTTTTGTCCCTCGTCGACGACGGGCTGGCCAGGATCTTGCCTGACGAACAGGAGCCCATCGTCGACCGCGCCTTCCGCTCGGTCCTGGCACGACTCGCGAGCTAGCCTCGCGCGCCTGCCTCATCCTCGACGCGCCCCGAGACCATCCTTGCACCCGACCCAATCCCAACCCATGCCATCGTTCCCAGGAGTCCCCGATGCAGAACCATGAATCGATTCGAGTGCCCAGCGAGGACCGCTGTCTGACCCCCGATCCGTTACTGGTCGAGTCCCAGGTTCGCGCGGCCCTGGAGGAGGACCTGGATGGCGGGGATCTGACGGCCTCCCTCCTGCCCGCCGGGCAGGTGTCACGGGTCGAGCTGATCACCCGGGAGGCGGCGGTGGTCTCCGGCAGGCCCTGGTTCGACACCGTGTTTCGGCTCCTGGACCAGGAGACGGAGATCGCCTGGCAGGTCTCCGAGGGGGAGCGGGTCAGCGCCGGTCAGCGGCTCTGCCTCCTCGAAGGCCGAACCCGGGCCCTGCTCAGCGGGGAGCGGACCGCCATGAACTATCTCCAGACCCTCTCGGGGACCGCGACCCGGGCGCGGTCCTACGCGGACGCCGTGGCGGGCCTTCCCGTGCGGGTCCTGGATACCCGCAAGACGCTTCCCGGCCTGCGGGTGCAGCAGAAATACGCGGTTCGCTGCGGTGGGTGCCACAATCACCGCATGGGGCTCTATGACGCCATCCTCATCAAGGAGAACCATATCCTCGCCGCCGGCTCGATCGGTGCGGCCCTGGCGGCGGCCCATGCCCTGCATCCCGGGGTGGAGACGGAGATCGAGGTGGAGAGTCTGGGGGAGCTCCGCGAGGCCCTGGACGCGGGGGCCGCGCAGGTGCTGCTGGACAACTTCGGCCTGTCGGATCTCCGCCGGGCGGTGGAGCTGAACGGGGGCCGCGCGCGCCTGGAGGCCTCGGGCGGGATCAGCCTCAAGACCATCCGTACGGTGGCCGAGACGGGCGTCGACCGCATCTCGGTCGGGGACCTCACCAAGGATGTCACGGCGGTCGATCTCTCGATGCGCTTCCTCGGCGGCTAGGGAGCCGCTGATCGAACGGCTCAAACGCGCTCGTGCGCGTGGCGGATCCCGAGCTGGCGCTCCAGCACGCGGATGCGCTCTCGCAGGGTCTCCACCTCGTCGAGCAGGTCCAAGGCCAGGGCGGTGCCCGACAGGTTCAGGTCCAGGTCCCGCTGCAGGCGCAGGGCCCTGCGGGCACGCCGCACCTCGAGTCCGCTGAACCGCCAGTCCTCGGGTCTGCCGCCGCCCTGGGGACGCAGGAGTCCCTCGGTGACCATCAGCTGGAGGGTTCGGCCGCTGGAGCCGCACAGCCGGGTCAGCTCCGCCAGGGTGACGCTGAGATACTCATCGAGGATCACGCCCTGGATGCGTCCATCGTTCTCTGCCATCGGAGGGTCCCTCGGGCTCAGACGCCCAGCTCGGCGCGGGGGTTGAAGCGAAAGTGCTCGGCCATGTGCTCGTAGACGTGGCGGGACTCCTCGTTCTGGGCGGGTGGGGTCTTGATCTCCAGCGTCACCAGCTCGTCGCCGGGCGGAGTGCCCGGTAGGCCCCGCCCCTTGAGGCGCAGGCGCTGCCCACTTTGGGACCCCGCCGGGATCTTGAGGTTCACGGTGCCACCGAGGGTCGGGACCTGGACGGTCGCGCCGAGGGCCGCCTCCCAAGGGGCGATCGGGAGTCGCAGGTGGATGTCCCGACCATCGGGGGTGAAGTGCCGATGCGGGTTGATCTCCACCTCCAGGTAGAGGTCCCCCGCGGCGCCCCCATGGATCCCCGGACTCCCCTGACCGGCGAGTCGGATCTGGCGGCCCTGGGTCACCCCGGCGGGGATGCGCACGTTGAGGGTGCGGCCGTGCAGGGTCACGCGGCCGTCGGCGCCTATTTCCGGCAGGTCGATGCGCAGCTGACGGGTCACCCCGCGGTAGGCCTCCTCGAGGTCGATGGCGATCCGTGCCGTCTGATCCTGCCCGCGCTGCTTCCTGCGGGGCTGCCCGCCCGCGCCGCCCCCGGCCCCGCGAAAGCCGCGGCCGAAGAGGCTGGAGAAGAAATCGCTGAACTCCGCCACCTCCTCCGGCCTGAAGTGGAACTCGCGATGGCCGCCGCCGGGGGGCGGCCGGAAGTCCTGCCCCGCCCGCCAGTTGCTGCCCAGGGCGTCGTAGGCGGCCCGCTTCTCCGGGTCCCGCAGCACCTCGTTCGCCTCGTTGACCTCCTTGAAGCGGGCCTCGGCGTCCGGCTCCTTGCTCACGTCGGGGTGGTACTTGCGGGCCAGCCGGCGGTACGCCCGTTTGATCTCGTCCTGGGAGGCGTCCCGTGACACCCCGAGGGTCTTGTAATAGTCCTTGTATTCCATCGCTGGGTATGACTGACAGTGGCTAGTCGCGAGTGACGCGTGGCGAGGATTCCCGGGCGGACCAGCGAGCGCTGATCAAGGCGTTTCCGGTCCGGGCCACGGATCGCCCGGCACTTTCGAAGGCTGTAGGCCGTCAAACATGGAGCGCTTCAGGCGTCGCGCCTCTTGAAGCGGGAGCTGATCCGAGGACAGGATGGCCTTTGAACAGCATCTGCCTAGGCCCCGTGGGCCGGCACCGTGCGGCCCTGGGCCCAGGCCCGCAGGGCCTGGATCGGGTCCTTCATCAGGACCGACAGGGGTTGGGTCCGATCCAGCTCCGCCAACAGCGACTCGGTGTCCGGCGGGCGGGTCTCGGCCTCGCCCGCATAGAGGGCGGAGACGACCGCCTGCTCGATCCCTGCCCCCGTGAACCCCTCGCTCGCCCGGGCCAGGCGCTCCAGGTCGAAGTCGGCCGGCGCCAGGCCCCGGCTGCGCAGGTGGATGGCGAAGATCTCCGCGCGCACCTCTCGATCCGGCAGGTCGATGAAGAACACCTCGTCGACGCGCCCCTTGCGGATCAGCTCCGGGGGCAGGCGCGAGACGTCGTTGGCCGTGGCCACCAGGAAGACCCGGCTGCGCCGTTCCGCCATCCAGGTGAGCAGGGTCCCGAGGACCCGCCGCCCCACCCCGTCGTCCTCCGAGCCCGTGGAGACACCCTTCTCGACCTCGTCCATCCACAGGCAGCAGGGCTCCATCAGGTCCGCGGTGGCGAGGGCGCGGCGCAGGTTCTTCTCCGTCTCGCCGATATATTTATCGTAGAGCGCGCCGAAATCGAGCCGCAAGAGCGGGACGCCGAGACGACCGGCCACCGCCTTGGCGGCCAGGCTCTTGCCTCCGCCCTGCACCCCCAGCAGGACGATCCCCTTGGGATGGTCGCGGCTGCGGGCCGGGTCCAGGAAGGGGCCCCGCCGCCGATCGACCCAGGCCTTGAGGTTCGCGAGTCCGGCCAGGTCGGCGAAGGAGCGGGTGTCGTACTCGTAGGTGATGATGCCATCGGGGCTCAGGAGCTCGTACTTGGCGCGCTTGACCTCCTCCACGTCCTCGGCCGTGATGGCCCCGTCGTTGCGGATGGCGTTTCGGATCAGGCGGCGTGCGTCGGACTCGGTCACACCGATCAGGTTGCGGGAGAGCTGATCCACCGCCTCTCGCGCCGCCCGCAGGCCCGGCCTGGTCCCCCCTTGCCGCCAGGCCTGGGCCTCCTCCCGGATCAGCGCGAGGATCCGGTTGCGGTCCGGGAGCCGCAGCTCGAAACGGGCGCAGAGGTGACGCAGCTCCGCGGGGGCCTCCAGGGCGTGGCTCACCAGGACCAGGGTGCGCGGCAGCTCCCCATGGCTCTGGGCAATCTCCTTGATGAGTCGCAGGTTCAGGGGGTCCGCCAGGAAGGGGTGGAAATCGAGCAGCAGGTAGAGCCCGCGCCCACCGCCGGAGCGGACATAGCGCAAGAGCTGGGTCGGCTCCGTCAGGCGCTGCTCCCCGTCCGCGTCCAGATCGAGCCGCCGCAGGC
>JBAPYD010000381.1:0-2369 GCA_049284555.1 Chromatiaceae bacterium
CAACGGCTCATGGCGATGGCGGTGGTCAGCTCGCTCAGGGACTCCCGGCAGACGACGCGCCGACCCCCGAGCACCAGGGCGAAATAGCCCGCGGCGGCATCGATCACCTCGATGCCGATCCCCCGCCGACGGGCCTCGTTGACGATGATGGCCGCATAGGGGTTGAGGTCGGCCTCGGGCGTCCGCCCGAGGAACAGGGGCTCGTTGTAGGCGTTCTTGTTCTTGATGGCGAAGACCGGGATGCGCTGGAAGCCCAGCCGCTCATACAGCTTGATGGCCTTGACATTGTCGTGCATCACCGAGAGATCGATGTAGACACGGCCCCGCGCCTGGTAGAACTCGATGACCTGGCGGACCAGGTTCTCGCCGATGCCCGGATAGGGCGCCTGGGCATCGACCGCGAGGGCCCAGAGGCTGGCGCCGTTCTCCGGATCGTCGAAGGCGGCCGCGTGGTCCACGGCGCTTACCACGCCCAGGATGGTGCCGTCCTGCTCGTCCTCCGCCACCCAATAGGTCAGGACCCGGGAGGTGCGCTGGTCCCAGACAAAGTCCGCACCAGGCGGAACCATGCGCCGGCTCGCATAGAGCCGCTGGATGGCATTGGCATCCTCCCGGCTGTTGAGGAGGCGCACATGGAACCCTTTTGGTCGTCTCAGCGGGGCGTGGTAGCGCTCTATCCAGAGGCGGAAGGTGTGTGAGGGATCCAGAAAAAGGTCCTGGGGGGCGTAGGAGAGCACCACGTGGGGATCGCTCAGGTAGAGCGCCACGTCCCGCTTCCCGGGCCGCTCCTCCCGCAGCACCTCGGCCAGCTGGCGAAGATCGGCGAAGGTCTGACCGAAGAGAAGCCGCCCCCAGCCGCAATCCACCACCGCGGTCCCACTGAGGTCCAGATCCGCCCGTGGTCTGCGGTCCCAGCTCTTGACCGAGGGGGCGCGGCTTCGCTCCAGCCGGTGATCGGTACGTTCTCTCATGGATCGGGTCCTCGCCTGCTTCGCTGCGACTGCGTCCGTGGAACTCGGGCGGATCAAATCCCGTTCTGCTGGAGCCACAGCTCCAGGAGGGCGACCTGCCAGAGCTTGGAGCCCCGCAGCGGGGTGATGTGCGCCTCCGGGGCCGCCAGAAGCTCGTCCACGTAGGGCCGCTGGAAGAGGCCCCGCTCCTCGGCCCGCCTGGAGTGCACCAGGTCCCGCACCATCTCCAGCACCTCACCGCGCAGGTACTTGAGGGCCGGGACGGGGAAATAGCCCTTCGGCCGGTCGATGACCTCCGCCGGGATCACCCGCCGGCCGACGGCCTTGAGCACGCACTTGCCCTCGTCGCACAGCTTGTGCTCGTCGGGGATTCGAGCGGCCAGCTCCACCAGCTCGTGGTCCAGGAAGGGGACGCGCGCCTCCAGGCCCCAGGCCATGGTCATATTGTCCACCCGCTTCACCGGGTCGTCGACGAGCATGACGAGCTGGTCGATGCGCAGGGCCTTGTCCACGGGGGCATCGGCACCGGGGCGGGCGAAGTGGCCCGCGATGAAGGCGCGGCTGTAATCCTCCCCGTGGAAGCGCGGGTTGACGGCGCGGCGGTACTCCTCGTGGCTGCGATCACAGAAGGCCCGGGCGTAGTCCGAGACGGGATTGGCGCTGCCCACCATGGGGGGATACCAGTGATAACCCGCGAACACCTCGTCCGCGCCCTGCCCGCTCTGCACCACCTTGACGTGCTTGCTGACCTCCTCGGAGAGCAGGTAGAAGCCGATCGCGTCGTGGCTGACCATGGGCTCCGCCATGGCCCGCACGCAGTTGGGAAGCTCCGGGAGGAGACGCTCGGCGGAGCTGACCCGGATCTTGTGGTGCTTGGTCCCGTAGTGGCGGGCGATGATGTCGGAGTACTGGAACTCGTCGCCGACCTCCTCGCCCACGGTCTCGAAGCCCACCGAGAAGGTGTTGAGGCCCCGCTGACCCTGCTCGGCGAGCAGACCCACGATGAGGCTGGAGTCGAGCCCACCCGAGAGCAGCACGCCCACGTCCACGTCCGCCACCAGACGCCGATCCACCGCCACGCGCAGGGCGGCGAGCACCCGGTCCTGCCAGTCCTGGAAGCTCAAGCCCCGCTCGTCGGCGGGGGTCTCGAAGACCGGGGCCCAGTAGGTGCGCTCGCGGCTCGCGCCGCCGGGCTCGATCACCCGGATGGTGGCGGGCGGGAGCTTGCGCACGCCACGCAGGATGGTGTGGGGGGCCGGCACCACGGCGTGGAAGTGCATGTAGTGATGGAGCGCCACCGGGTCGATGTCCGTGTCGACGCTGCCACCGGCGAGCAGGGCCGGCAGGGTGGAGGCGAACCGCAGCCCGCCGGGGATCTCGGCGAGATAGAGCGGCTTG
>JBAPYD010000382.1:0-2526 GCA_049284555.1 Chromatiaceae bacterium
CCCTGGGTCAGGTGGATCTCGTCGACCTTTGTCCCGCGCTCCTGGAGCAGGCCCGGCGTTGCACCCGGGGGCTCGCGAACGTGCGGGTCGTCGAGGCGGACGCGGTGACCTATCGACCCGAGCGGCCGGTGGACTGCGTCTATCTCTCCTACGCCCTCACCATGATCCCAGACTGGAAGGGGGCGCTCCGTAATGCGCTGGGGATGCTGCGCCCCGGTGGGACCCTGGGGGTGGTGGACTTCTATGTCTCCGAGCCGGACCCCGCGCCGGGTCTGGCCCGTCATGGACCGCTCACCCGCTGGTTCTGGCCCCGCTGGCTCGGGCATGACGGGGTGCACCCCGATCCAGCGCATCTGAGCACTCTCCGGGGCCTGTTGCCCGAGCACCGCCTGGTGGAGGGGCGCGCCCCCGTGCCCTATCTGCCGGGGCTGCGGGTTCCCTACTACATCTTCGTCGGGCGGGCCGCAGGGGGGTCTGAGGCTCGCCGGAGACCGAGCGTCGCCACTGCGCCATGACGGTGCAAGCTTCGGCCTTTGGGGGTCGAGTTGGTGCAGGCTCCGCTCTCATGCGCCCGGGTTCAACGGGGCGGGGGGCGGCGTTGGAAGGATTCGGCAAGGCCCGTGCGTGAGCCTCGCTCTTGGCACGGATCTGGCTGCGTCTAGGAGGCAAGGAGACCCGATAGGTGCCTCGGCACCCTCGACTCACGCGACAATTCGGCAAATGGGCGGCTAGGGTTCCGGCCCGCTTGAGGCGGGTGTCTGGTCCGAGAGCCGCCGACCTTGCAGGCGAGACCTGATCCGGCACTCCGTTGCCGCGCGGCGGTCTTTCCGCGGGTTACACGGCGGGACAAAAGCCCGGGAGGTCACCTGTCACAGGTCCTCCTTGGCCGTCCGTCAGTAACCAACGGGAGACCCCCATGCCCCTTCGCTCCACCCCTCGCGCCCCATCCACGCGACCGGGCCTTGCCCACTGGGTCGCGGCCTGCACCCTGTTGATCGCCGCCGTCGCGGCACCCGTCGGTGCTCAGGCCAAGGACCAGTTCCGCATCGCCTGGAGCATCTATGTGGGCTGGATGCCCTGGGACTACGGCGCCCAGTCCGGCATCGTGAAGAAATGGGCCGACAAGTACGGGATCGACATCGAGCTGGTCCAGATCAACGACTACGTCGAGTCCATCAATCAGTACACCGCGGGCGCCTTCGACGGGTGCGTCATGACCAACATGGACGCCCTGACCATCCCCGCCGCGGGCGGTGTGGACTCCACGGCCCTGATCGTGGGCGACTTCTCCAACGGCAACGATGCGGTGATCCTGAAGGACAAGTCCAAGCTCGCGGACATCAAGGGACAGCAGGTGAACCTGGTGGAGCTCTCGGTCTCCCACTATCTCCTGGCCCGGGGGCTGGACACCGTCGGTCTCAGCGAGCGCGACATCAAGGTGGTGAACACCTCCGACGCCGACCTGGTCGCCGCCTTCGGGGCCGGCGGTGTCACGGCGGTGGTGACCTGGAACCCCCTGGTCTCGGAGATCCTCGCCATGCCCGGCACCCACAAGGTCTTCGACTCCAGCCAGATCCCGGGCGAGATCATCGACCTCATGGTGGTCAACACCGAGACGCTGAAGGCCAACCCGGTCCTGGGCAAGGCCCTCGTGGGGGCCTGGTACGAGATCATGGACGTCATGTCCAACGACGATGAGGCCGGTCGTGCGGCCCGCACCGCCATGGGTAAGGCCTCCGGCACCGACCTCGCCGGATACGACGCCCAGCTCGCCAGCACCCGCATGTTCTACAAGGCCGCCGACGCGCTGGCCTTCGCCACCAGCCCCGACCTGCCCAAGACGATGGAGCACGTGGCCCAGTTCTCCTTCGACCATGGGCTCCTGGGGGAGGGCGCCCCGGACGCGGGCTTCATCGGCATCGCCTTTCCCGGCGGCAAGGTCCTGGGCAGCGAGGGGAACCTGAAGCTGCGGTTCGATGCCGAGTACATGGGTCTGGCGGCGGACGGCAAGCTCTGAGGATCGCTGCCGCGGCCGCGCGCACCCGTCCCCATGAAACGACTCATCAATCAGCGCCCGAGCCGCGGCACCGCCATCCTCCTGGGGCTCCTGCCGTTCCTGATCCTGGCCCTCGTCTATCTGGTCGCATCGGACGCGCGCCTGGCGGTCAACCCGAACGACAAGCTGCTGCCGTCCTTCGCGAGCCTGGGTGAGGCGATCCAGCGCATGGCCTTCGAGCCCAACAAGCGCACGGGCGAGATCGAGCTCTGGGTGGATACCTGGGCGAGCCTGCGGCGCCTCGCCCAGGGGGAGGGGCTGGCCGCCCTCATCGGGCTTGGCCTGGGGGTCGCCCTGGGGGCCGTGCCGCTGCTGCGGGCCGGATTCGCCCCCTTCGTGGCCGGCATAGCCCTGATCCCGCCCATGGCCATCCTGCCGATCCTGTTCATCGTCTTCGGACTGGGCGAGGTCTCCAAGGTGGCCCTGATCGTCTTCGGCGTGGCCCCCTTCCTGGTGCGGGACCTCCAGCA
>JBAPYD010000383.1:0-2734 GCA_049284555.1 Chromatiaceae bacterium
GGCCACTGGCGGGGAGGCCACCCGGGCGGATGACCGCCTCAGTCCCGCGCGCCGGCCTCCGCGGGGGCGGAGCGAAATTCGCGAAAGAAGAGCTCCAGGCTCTCGAAGGTGCCGCACACGAAGAGCACGTCGTTCGGCTCCACCCTGAGGGGATTGGGGAGCTCCACGAGCACCTGGCCGTCGCGCTCGAGTGCGACCACTGACGCGCCGGTGCGCTCCCGTACCCCCGCCCGCCAGGGGTGGCTTCCCACCAGGGCCCCGGGCAGCACGCGCATGCAGCGCAGCCCCTGCTCCACGGAGAGGGCGCCCTCGCCAAGCAGGTGGCGAGCCAGGAGCTGGCCCGCCACCTGGCCGACGGAGAGGGCGAAATCCGCGCCCGCCTGGTAGAGCCGGGGGACGTTGGAGGCCCGGTTGACCCGCGCGATCAGACGCACCCGAGGGGCATAGTCCCTGACCACGGCCGTGCCGAACACCCCGGAGCTGTCGTCGCTGAGGGCCAGGACCAGGGTGCCTGCCTCGCGCACCTGCGCCCGCTCCAGGGTGCGCGGGTCCAGCAAATTTCCCACCACGTCCACACCGGGCTGGTCCCGCTCGTCGATGACCACCACGGTCTCGCCCGCATCCTGCAGCATCTCCACCACCTTGCGCCCCACCTCCCCGAAGCCGGCGACCACGATGGCCCCGGCGCGTCGGATAGGCGCGGCCAGGTCCTCCACCTTGACCAGGCTCTCCGGGGGGCCGATCGCCACCAGAATGGCCCCCGGGGTGATCCGGGTGCCGGGCCCCCGGGTGGGGACGAAGGTGCCCCCGTGCCACTGGCCGATGAGGTTGACCCCGAGGCGCTCGCGCAGGTGGATCTCGCCGAGGGCACGGCCGGACAGGGGGCTCTCGGGGTGGACCCGGTACTCGGCGAGCCCCACCTGGCCCCCCAGGGATTGCAGCCCCTCCGCCTGGGGGCTGATGCGAGCGCTGGCGTGGGCGGCGAGCGCCGCCGCCAGCACGTGGCTCGGCGTGTAGACGCCGGTGGCCCCGACCTTGATCAACGGCGCGCGGTGCAGGGGATTTGCCGCCAGGGCGTAGATCGGACCGGTGAAGCCCCGCTCCCGGGCCATCATGACGAAGGTGGCCCCCAGATGGTCGTCCGCGCTCGTGACCAGGGCGCGGGCGCGCTCCAGCCCCGCCAGCAGACCCGGGTCCTCGTCCAGCCGCCCCAACACGACCCGGTAGCCCCGGTCGACAAGCCCCCGCCCGACGGCCGGGTCCTGTTCCAGAATGACGAACGGGGCGCCTACGCGCCGCAGCTCTTCCACCAGCGATTCCACGCCCGGGCCGTAGCGGTGGAACAGGATGCGCCCATCCATGGGCGGAAGGGCCCGGGGCAGCCGCTGCTCGAAGCGCTCCTCGAAATAGGGCAGGACGTAGACGGGGAAAATCAGGAAGATCAGGAAGAGCCCGCAGAACTGCACCAGGACCACGAACAGGGTCATCCCCGGATGATCCCAATGGGCGTCCCGCCCATAACCGGTGGTGGTGAGCGTCTCGGAGGCCCACTCCAGGCTCTCCCAGAAGCCCCGCGGGTCGCCCTCCAGGTGGTCCATGCCCAGCTTATAGGCGAGCGCCAGCAGCAGGAGCACGGCCGGAAGGGTCGCCAGCAAGGCGAGCAGGCGCGAGGTCGAACGGTTGAGCTTCAACGCCACCGGGGCAGCTCCGGAGCCATGACCAACAGCTCTACTCTAGCCCTGCGCGACGGGGGCTCCAAGACGGGTGGAAGGTCCTCATCGCCGGGGCCCCCTGTCCCGGTCAACTCCCCGGTCCCAGGTGATCCGCCGCGCGAGCACCCTCGGCACCGGCGACCGGGCCGCAGGCCCGCGCGCCGACTAGAGCAGGAGCTGGCGGATGTCCCGGAGCAGTTGACCGAGCAGGGTGGTGAAGCGTGCCCCGTCCGCCCCGTCTACGACCCGGTGGTCGTAGGAGAGGGCCAGCGGGAGCATGAGCCTGGGCTCGAATGCCTCGCCGTTCCATACGGGACGCATCTCGGCGCGGGAGATGCCGAGGATGGCCACCTCCGGTGCATTGACGATGGGCGTGAACTTGGTCCCACCGATGCCGCCCAGGCTCGAGATGGAAAAGCAGCCACCCTGCATGTCGCCGGGCAGCAGCTTGCCCTCCCGGGCCTTCTTGCTCAGGTCCATCAGGTCCCGCGCCAGGTCGTAGATCCCCTTCTTGTCCACGTCGCGCACCACGGGCACCAGGAGTCCGTTCGGGGTGTCCACCGCCACACCGATGTGGGTGTAGTGCTTCATCACCAGCCCCTCTCCATCGGCGGTGAGCGACGACTTGAGGACCGGCATGCGGTTCAGCGCGGTGGCGACCGCCTTGAGCAGGAAGGGCAGGAAGGTGAGCTTGACACCCTCGCGCTCGGCCGCCTCTTTCTGACCCTTTCGGAAGGACTCGAGCCCGGTGATGTCCGCGTCGTCGAACTGAGTGACATGGGGGACCGAGAGCCAGGCGCGATGCAGGTGACGCCCGCTGATCTTCTTGATGCGCGGGAGCTCCCGGGTCTCCACGGGCCCGAACTTCGCGAAGTCCACCTGGGGGGCGGCCGGCAGGGCAAAGGGCAGCCCGGCACCGGCCTGGGCGGGCACACCCTCGGCCAGTGCCTGCTTGACGAAGCCCTGGACGTCCTCCTTGAGGACCCGACCCTTGGGACCAGACCCCTTGACCAACCCCAGGT
>JBAPYD010000384.1:0-3455 GCA_049284555.1 Chromatiaceae bacterium
GTGCCCGACAACGCCCGCATGGCCGCCAACGGCATCCGGCTCGGGGACCTGGAGACCGCCATCGGGGCCAACAACCGCAACGACGGGGCCGGGCGCCTGGACGAGGGGGAGGAGGTCCTCCTGGTGCGCAGCGAGGGCGCCATCGGCACCCTGGACGACCTGGCCGCCATCGTGGTGGGGGGCGACGCCCAGCAGCCCGTGCGCGTGGCGGATATCGCCGAGGTCCGGCTCTCGGCCCTGACCCGCTACGGGGCCGTGACCCGAAACGGCGAGGGCGAGGCGGTGGAGGGCCTGGTGCTCGGGCTGCGCGGGGCCAACGCCCGCACGGTGGTGGAGGGGGTGCAGGCGAAGCTCGAGGAGCTCGCGCCCGGGCTCCCCCAGGGGGTGAGCATCGAGGTCTTCTACAACCGGGGCGTCCTGGTGGACAAGGCGGTGCACACGGTCTCCAAGGCCCTGCTGGAGGCCATCGTCCTGGTGCTCGTGCTCCTGGTGCTGTTCCTCGGGGATCTGCGCGCCGCGCTCACCGTGGCCCTGATCCTGCCGCTGGCGGCCCTGGCCACCTTCATCCTGATGAAGCAGTTCGGGCTCTCGGCGAACCTGATGTCCCTGGGGGGGCTTGCCATCGCCATCGGCATGCTGGTGGATGCGGCGGTGGTGGTGGTGGAGAACGTGGTAACCCAGCTCGCCTCGCGCCCCGAGGGGGGCGGACGCATCCCGCGGCTGCACCTGATCTACCGGGCCACCCGGGAGGTCTCGGTTCCGGTGGCCTCGGGCATCCTGATCATCGTGATCGTCTTCCTGCCGCTCCTCACCCTGGAGGGGCTGGAGGGCAAGCTCTTCGTCCCGGTGGCCCTGACCATCGTCTTCGCCCTGCTCTCGTCCCTGCTCCTGTCCCTGACGGTGATCCCGGTGCTGGCCTCCTTCCTGCTCGGGCGGGTCGGCCACGGGGAGCCCTGGCTGGTGCGCCTGCTGATCGGTCTCTACCGCCCGGCGCTGGCCTGGGCCCTGCGCAACCAATGGGTCGTCATCGGGCTCGCCCTGGCCTTGCTGGTGGGCGCGGGGCTCCTCTACACCCGCATCGGCAAGGCCTTCATGCCCACCATGGACGAGGGCGACCTGATCGTGCAGCTGGAGAAGCTCCCATCCATCAACCTGGCGGAGTCCATCGCCATCGACCAGCGGGTCCAGCGGGCCATCCTGGAGGAGGTTCCGGAGGTCTCGGCCGTCGTCGCCCGCACCGGCTCGGACGAGCTGGGCCTGGACCCAATGGGGCTCAATCAGACCGACAGCTTCCTGGTCCTCAAGCCCCGGGACCAATGGACGGTGCCGACCAAGGACGCCCTGGCCGAGCGCATCCGAACCGTGCTGGAGCGCTTCCCGGGGGTGGACTATGCCTTCACCCAGCCCATCGAGATGCGGGTCTCGGAGATGCTGACCGGCGTGCGCGGCGACCTGGCGGTGAAGATCTTCGGGGCCGATCAGGGCGAGCTCAACCGCACCGCCGAGTCCGTGGTGGCGGTGCTCGAGGGCATCCCCGGGGCCCAGGACGTCTACACCCCGCGCAACGAGGGGGCCCAGTACCTGAACCTGGTGGTGGATCGCCTGGAGGCCGGCCGCCTTGGAATCGACGGCGATGCCCTGGCCGCCCTGCTGCGGGCCCAGATCGAGGGCATGCCGGTGGGGACCGTGTACCGGGAGGGCAAGCGCCGTCCCCTGGTGATCCGGGGCGCCGAGTCCCTGCGTCATTCCCCCGCGCGCTTCAGCGGGCTCCAGGTGGCCCTGCCGGACGGGCGCTCGGTGCCCCTGACCAACCTGGTGCGGGTGGAGCGGATCGAGGGCCCGGTGGCCCTCACGCGGGAACGGGGCAACCGGATGGCCGTGGCCATCGCCAACGTGGACGGGCGGGACCTGGTGGGATTCGTTGAGGAGGCCAAGGCCAAGGTGGCCGAGCAGGTGCAGCTCCCCACCGGGTACTGGCTCGAATGGGGCGGTGAGTTCGAGAACCAGCAGCGGGCCGCGGCCCGGCTGGCCCTGGTGGTGCCCGTGGCCCTGGGGCTCATCTTCCTGGTGCTCTTCTCCACCTTCGGGTCCGTCAAGCAGGCGGTGCTGGTGCTCTCGAACGTCCCCTTCGCCCTGATCGGGGGGATCGTCGGGCTCGCGATCACCGGGGAGTACCTGTCGGTGCCGGCCTCGGTCGGGTTCATCGCCCTGCTCGGCATCGCCGTGCTCAACGGCGTGGTCATGGTGACCTATTTCAACCAGCTCCAGTCCCTCGGCAGACCCCTGGTCGAGGTGGTCTCCCAGGGGGCGGAGCGGCGGCTGCGCCCGGTGCTGATGACGGCCAACATCGCCGCCTTCGGCCTGATCCCGCTCCTCTTCGCCACCGGACCCGGCTCCGAGATCCAGCGCCCCCTGGCCATCGTGGTGATCGGCGGGCTGGTCTCCTCCACCTCCCTGACCCTGTTCCTGCTTCCCATCCTCTACCGGCGTTTCGGCGGGACCAGGCCCGCCGTGGCCGCCAGCGGGGGGGAGGGGCCATGAGCGGCGGCGGGCTGAGCGAGCTCCAGGTCCTCAATCTCATCGCCCCCCCGGAGGTGGCGGAGGCCCTGGCCGAGTGGCTGCTGGAGCGGGAGGACGTGCCCGGCTTCACCAGCATGCCCGTCGCCGGGCACGGCTCCTCCGAGCGCTCCATGACCCTCGCCGAGCAGGTGGCGGGCAGGAGCCGGCGGGTCCTGTTCCTGATCCAGGTGCCGCGGGAGACGGCGCGGGCCATCGTCGACGACCTGGGCCGCACCTTCCGGGGCGCCGGGCTCCATTACTGGCTGCTGCCGGTCATCGAGGGCGGGCATCTCGGCTGACCGGGCGGCGGCTCTCCTTGGCCACTGGATCCCGGCAACCCATGCCGGGATGACGCCGGCGCAAGCCCCAAGGCGCGTCGTTCCGGCAGGGATTGCCGGGGGCGGGTGAGGCTATTCCCAGCGATATTCGGTTCACTCCCCGCAGTGAATAGGCCATGCAAGCGTCTTTGCTATGGATCCGGCGGCGACCCGACTGACCCCGAATCCACTGGTAGCAGGGCCGGCTGGCCTCGCCGCTGTGCCCCGCGCGGCTGGCGCGAGGCCCTTGAAGCTGGTGGGCCCTTTTATCCAAGGCATCAAGCACGGCTCTCCGGCTCTCCGGCTCGCCGAGCACGTCGATCAGGCCCACCGCGGCGGCTTGCTTCACGCCCAAGACCACTTGTCCGTCACTTCCTCGAATGGTAGCTTCACGCTCGATCCGTTCCCCCATGCGATTGTTGGATCTACTCTGCTTCATCCTTGCACCAGGGACGGTCGCCAGGCTGCTTGGAAGAGCTGGCGGAGCGCGGACTGGCAATCACCCAGACCGGGCAGCGAATATCCGCACGCAACAAGCGTGTTATTGACGATTGCCTGACTGCTCAACGCCTTTAGGGA
>JBAPYD010000385.1:0-2130 GCA_049284555.1 Chromatiaceae bacterium
GGCCGGCGGCATCCCCGAGGTGGTGCGGGATGGGGAGAACGGCCTGCTGGTCCCGCCCGGCGACAGCCGCGCCCTGGGCGATGCCATGCGCTGGATGCTCGATCACCCCGACGAGGCCCGCGCCCTCGGGGCCCGGGGCCGCACCCTGGTGGAGCGGGAGTTCTCGGTGCCGGCCATGGTGGCGGGGAACCTGCGCGTGTACCGGGAGTTACTTGGCCTGGAAGCGGCACGGGAGGACGCTTGAGGACCCTGCATCTCATCGGCAGCAAGACCCTCGGCGGGGCCGAGCGCTGGTTCATCCGCTTCACCCGGGCGCTGGCGGGGCTGGGAGAGCCGACCCACGCGATCGTGCGGCGCGGCAGCGACCTTGTCCCCATCGATTGGGGCCAGGTCGACCTCGGCGAGCTGCCCATGCGCACCGTCTGGGACCCCCTTTCCCGACACGAGGTGCGACGCGCGGTGCGGCGTATCGCCCCGGACCTGGTCCAGACCTACATGGGCCGCGCCACCCGCCTCACCCACCTGAGGGGGCGGCCCGTGCACGTGGCCCGGCTGGGCAACTACTACGATCTCGGCGGCTACCGCCATTGCGACGCCTGGGTCGGCAACACCCGCGGCATCTGCGACCATCTGATCCGCGCCGGATTCCCCGCCGACCGCGTCCACCTGATCTACAACTTCGTGGAGCCGCCGCCGGCGACACCCGCTGGCCGGCTGGACGCCCTGCGGACCCAGTGGTCGATCCCGGAGGATGCCTGGGTGCTCCTGGCACCCGGACGCTTCACCCCGATCAAGGGCTACGACGACCTGCTCCAGGCCTTCGCCCGGCTGCCCGAGCGGGTGGACGCCCGACCCTGCCTGCTGGTGCTCCTGGGCGAGGGACCCCTGCGGGCGGAGCTCGAAGGACTCGCCACCCGACTGGGGATCGACGAGCGGGTGCGCTTCACCGGCTGGCAGACCGAGCCCGGGCCCTACTACGACCTCGCCGACCTGGTCGTCTTTCCGGCCAAGCCCGGCGAGCCCTTCGGCAACGTGCTGATCGAGACCTGGTCCCACGGCAAGCCCCTGCTGGCCACCGAGTTCCTTGGGGCCAAAGAGGTGGCCCGGCACGGGGAGGACGCCTGGCGCGTCCCTTGCGAGGACCCGGGCGCCCTGGCAGACGGCATGGCCCTATTGCTCGGCGACGGGGCGCTGCGGGAGGGGCTCGCGACGCAGGGGCTTCAGCGAGCCACGCGGGACTTCTCCCCCGAGGCGATCCTCGGCCAGTATCTCGATCTCTATCGGCGGCTGCTGGGCGGATGAGGTGTTGGGACTCCCGCGTCGGCCCAACCTACAGAGCCACAAAAATCCTTTTGCGTTCATTCGCGTTCATTCGCGGACAAAAATCCCTTCTTCCCGAGCCCCACGTCACCCCATCAAGGCCCCGATCTTCTCCGCATTCGGCTCCAGCACCACGCCCCGCTCCGTGACGATCGCGTCCACCAGGGCGGCGGGGGTGACGTCGAAGACCGGATTGCGGGCGGCACAGCCCGGGGGCGCGAGTCGCCCGCCGCCGCAGAACAGGAGCTCATCCGGGTCCCGCTCCTCGATCGGGATGGCCGCCCCGGAGGGGATGCCGAGATCGATGGTGGAGGTGGGCGCTGCCACCATGAACCGGACCCCATGGTAGCGGGCCAGGATCGCGAGGCCGTAGGTGCCGATCTTGTTGGCCACGTCCCCGTTGGCGGCGATGCGGTCCGAGCCCACGATCACCCAGCCCACGGAGCCCCCGGCGAGCAGGCTCGCGGCAGCGCCCTCGGCCTGGAGGGTAACTGGGATCCCGTCCTCCATCAGCTCCCAGGCGGTGAGCCTGGCCCCTTGCAGCCAGGGGCGGGTCTCGTCCGCGTAGACCATGCGCACCTTGCCCGCGGCATGGGCGCTGCGGATGACCCCCAGGGCCGTGCCGTAGCCGCCGGTGGCGATGGCCCCGGCATTGCAGTGGGTGATCACATCGGTGGGGCCCTCGATCAGCGCCGCCCCGAGGTCCCCCATCCGACGGTTGGCGGCCCGGTCCTCCGCGTGGATCGCCTTGGCCTCCGCGAGCAGGGCCGGGACCGGGTCCCCCTCGTCGAGGCAGCCCATGAGCCGCTC
>JBAPYD010000386.1:0-3381 GCA_049284555.1 Chromatiaceae bacterium
GCTCCTTGACGGAAAAGGTACCGAAGCCGATCAAAGAGACACTCTCTCCATTCTTCAGCGCCACCGCGATGGCGTCCGTCAAGGCATCCAAAGCCCGCCCGGCCGCACTCTTGGAGATATCGCCAGCCTCCGCCATCGCCTCGATCAAATCCGACTTGTTCATTGTTCCCCCAATTCTTGTGGCCACATGATTCGCGCGTACACAGAGAGGTGTCCTTCCGAACCGGCTACCTGATCGTCGAGGGAACCCCCAGGTCCCACCCGACATCGTTCTGCGCACCCGGTCATCCTAAGGCGGAGTGGACTCCGCCGGCAACCGCGATTTGCCCTTTCGTCAGGCAAAATACGGCGGTGGACCGCCGATCGGCCACGGGTTGGGGCCACCATCGGGGGCGATTCCATCCAGAGCGACGCGACCTGTCCGGCATACACGGACAGGTCGCTGTATTTCATTCGTCGGACGGCGCTGGGGATCCCCGTTACCGAGAGGGGGGATGTCAGTGATGGGTGGGAGTGGCCTGGTCACGGGCCGGCTCCGCTGGCTTGTCCGCCACCTCTTCCGGAACGACCACGGTGGCCGTGTCCCCCCCCTCGGCCTCGACCTTGACCGACTCCGGCCTGCGGGTCAGGGCGATGTCCAACACCTCATCGATCCAGCGGACAGGTCGAATGTCGAGGTTCTGCTGGATGTTCTTGGGGATCTCGGTGAGGTCGCGCTCGTTCTCGCTGGGAATGATGACGGTGTCGATGCCACCCCGATGGGCCGCGAGCAGCTTTTCCTTGAGGCCGCCGATTGGAAGCACCTCCCCTCTCAGGGTGATCTCGCCGGTCATCGCAACGTTGGAGCGCACCGGAACCTTGGTCAAGGCCGACACCAGGGCTGTGCACATGGCCACGCCCGCGCTGGGACCGTCCTTCGGGGTCGCGCCCTCGGGAACATGGATATGGACGTCGTACGTATTGTGGAAGTCGGCTGGAATGCCGAGTGCCTCCGCCCGGGCCCGCACCACCGTCATCGCGGCCTGGATGGACTCCTGCATCACATCGCCCAGCTGACCCGTATAGGTGAACTTGCCCTTGCCGGGCACCAGGGCCGACTCGATCCGCAACAGCTCCCCGCCCACCTCGGTCCAGGCGAGGCCCGTGACCTGACCGATCTGGTCGTGCTCGTCGGCCCTGCCATAGCGGAATCGCTGAACCCCCAGGTATTTCTCCAAGGACTTCGGGGTGACCACGGACGCGGCACCCCGCTTCTTGAGCAGCACATCCTTGACCACCTTCCGGCAGATCTTGGAGATCTCCCGCTCCAGGTTCCGCACCCCCGCCTCTCGGGTGTAGTGGCGGCAGATATCGCGCAGGGCCGACTCACGGATCGTGAGCTCCCCGGGCTTGAGGCCGTTGTTCTTGGTCTGCTTGGGGATCAGGTAGCGCTCGGCAATGGCCACCTTCTCGTCCTCCGTGTAGCCGGAGAGCCGAATCACCTCCATCCGATCGAGCAGGGCCGGTGGGATGTTCAGGGTGTTGGCGGTGGCCACGAACATGACCTCGGAGAGATCGAAATCCACCTCCAGGTAGTGGTCGTTGAAGGTGTGGTTCTGCTCCGGGTCCAGGACCTCCAGCAGGGCCGACGCCGGGTCACCCCGGAAGTCCATGGCCATCTTGTCGATCTCGTCGAGCAAGAAGAAGGCGTTCCGCGAGCCGACCTTGGAGAGATTCTGGATGATCTTGCCCGGCAAGGCGCCGATGTAGGTGCGTCGGTGACCCCGGATCTCCGCCTCGTCGCGCACGCCCCCCAGGGACATGCGCACGAACTTGCGGTTGGTCGCCCGGGCGATGGACTGACCCAGAGAGGTCTTGCCCACACCGGGGGGACCGACCAGACAGAGGATGGGGCCCTTGAGCTTGCGCACCCGCTGCTGCACCGCCAGGTACTCCAGGATGCGCTCCTTGACCCGCTCCAGGCCGTAGTGGTCCTTGTCCAAGACCTCTTCGGCGACACGGATATCGTTGCGGATGCGGGTGCGCTTGCTCCAGGGCACATTGACCAGGGTGTCCACGTAGTTGCGAACCACCGTGGCCTCGGCCGACATGGGCGACATCAGCTTAAGCTTGTTCAGCTCCGCCTGGGCCTTGGCCTTCACCTCCTTGGGCATCCCCGCCGCCTCGATGCGCTTGGCCAGCTCCTCGATCTCGTTCGGGGCCTCTTCAAGCTCACCCAGCTCCTTCTGGATGGCCTTCATCTGCTCGTTGAGGTAATACTCCCGCTGGTTCTTCTCCATCTGGCGCTTGACCCGACCGCGGATGCGCTTCTCCATCTGGAGGATGTCGTTCTCGGACTCCATGAGTCCCATCAGATGCTCGAGACGGGCCTGGACGTCGACCATCTCCAGCACCCGCTGCTTCTCGTCGAGCTTCAGCGACATGTGCGCGGCCATGGTGTCCGCGAGACGCCCTGCCTCGTCGATGCTCGACAGTGAGGTCAGCACCTCCGGCGGCACCTTCTTGTTGAGCTTGACGTACTGGTCGAACAGAGCGATCGCCGAGCGCATCAGCACCTCCTGCTCGCGCTCGTCGGACTCCAGGGATTCATCCAGGGGCTCGATGACGGCCGAGAAGGACTCCTCGGTGGTCAGGAAGCGCTCAATCCGTGCCCGCTGATTGCCCTCGACCAGCACCTTCACAGTGCCGTCCGGGAGCTTGAGGAGCTGCAGGATGTTGGCCAGGGTTCCGATCTCATGGAGATCCTTGACCCCCGGGTCATCCAGGTCCGCGCTCTTCTGCGCCACCAGGAGGATCTGCTTGTCGTTGGCCATGGCGCCATCGAGGGCGCGGATGGATTTGTCGCGTCCCACGAACAGCGGGATGACCATATGGGGATAGACCACGACGTCCCGCAACGGCAGGACCGGGACCTCGTGGGAAGCTTGTGCGTGGGTTCTGGACGAGTCTCGTTGCGCCATGAAGGGGTCTCGCGTGGCGCCGACTCACCGGGGCCTCGAACGACGCGACCCCCGGGGTGGGGGCCGTGGCGCGACTCCGACGGCGAGGCCGGCTGGATGAACGGTTAGTTTCAGAGTCAGGGCGCCCCGGCCCGAAGTCAACCGCCCTGGTGCGTTCAGGCCCCGTGGGGCCGGATCCTCACCCTGGGTCCGGCGTACGCCCCATGGCGAACCTCAATCGCCGGAGGCCGCCTGTTTCTCGACGCCTTCGTAGATCAGGAAGGGCTTGTTCTCGCCCGTGATCACGGATCCGTCCACCACCACCTTTCCCACGTTGCGCATGGACGGCAGGTCGTACATCGTATCGAGTAGCACCTGCTCCATGATCGTGCGCAGGCCCCGTGCGCCGGTCTTGCGCTCCATGGCCTTGCCGGCGATGGCG
>JBAPYD010000387.1:0-5596 GCA_049284555.1 Chromatiaceae bacterium
GAGGATCGCTCCGCGTCGGCCCCGCCGTCCAGCAAGATCACCCGCTGCGGGTAGGGGCAATCGGCGAGGGCCTCCGCCAGCCGTCGCCAACGCCCCAGGTCCTGGACCAGCAGCACCTTCACGGCCGCGTCCTGGATCACATAGGCGGCGTTGTCGGCGCGATCGTCCGTGTAGAGTGGGACGGTCACGAGGCCCAGAGACAAGGCCGCCTGGTCGAACATCACCCACTCGGGGCAATTGCGCAGCAGCACGGCCACCCGGTCCCCAGTGGTGACGGATTCGCCCGCCAGGGCCTGGCGCCAGCGGGCCACGGCCTCGCTCATCTCCCGCCAGGTCAGGGACTGCCAGCCGGTGTCGCGTTGGTGCCAGCGGTAGGCGACCCGGTCCGGGGAGCGCTTGACGCGCTGGACGAAGAGCCCGTCCAGGGTCCCGGCGTGCTCCACCGAGATGAGATCCTCGGACCATCGACTCAAGGCAGCTTCCTCCTGGTTCTCCATCTTATTGCCGGGGCGCGGTTGGCGGCTCAATGGGGTCTTGGCCCGCCCTCGTGGTCATTGGTCCGCGTATCCCCGGGGATGCCGGCCGGCGCCGGCTACCGTATCGAGCCATACGGGGATTTGCAATCGAAGCAGGCCCTTGGGAATTCTCCTCGCGGTCGGTGCGGCGCACTGGGTTAAAATCGCCCCATGCGAGAGGCGTCGAACGGTCCAGGTCGAGCACGAGATGCGAATCTATGTCAATGGCAGTCCCTCTGAGGTGGAGCACAACGCCCCGATGTCCCTGTTGATCGAGCGTCTGGGCCTCACGGGCCAGCGGATCGCGGTGGAGGTCAATGCGGAGCTGGTGCCCCGTAGCCGTTTCGAGGCCCACGCCCTGCGGGAAGGGGATCGGGTCGAGATTATCCATGCGGTTGGTGGGGGTTGAGACCGATCTCCCCCGTCAATTGGGTTATCCTCGTCCCTGGAATCCGCCGTCGTCCGTGGCCGGGCCTTGGCCGGTCGGACGTCCGTTCGACCGGACCCCGCGAGCGACAGAACGCATTGCCGTGAGCCCGAGGCCCGAGACGACCCTCGGGCGAAGGTGAGCAAGCGGGCGATCGCCGTCCGATCTGATTTTCGTCCTTCACGAATGGAGCCGTAGCGCCATGTCCCCAGTCGCCCCAACTGCCGACCGCTTCTCCGTCGCCGGTCGCGAATACAGCTCTCGACTCCTGGTCGGTACCGGCAAGTACAAGGACCTGGACGAGACTGCCCGTGCCATCGAGGCGAGCGGGGCCGAGATCGTCACCGTGGCGGTGCGGCGCACCAACATCGGCCAGACCCCGGGCGAGCCCAACATCCTGGATGTCCTGTCCCCGGACCGCTACACCATCCTGCCCAACACGGCCGGCTGCTACGACGCCGAGACCGCCGTGCGTACCTGCCGGCTGGCCCGGGAGCTCCTGGACGGTCACAGCCTGGTGAAGCTCGAGGTCCTGGGGGACGAGCAGACCCTGTTCCCGGACGTGATCGCCACCCTGGAGGCGGCCCGGATCCTGGTCGGCGACGGCTTCGACGTCATGGTCTACACCAACGACGACCCGATCATCGCCCGGCGCCTGGAGGAGATCGGCTGCGTCGCGGTGATGCCCCTGGCCGCCCCGATTGGCTCGGGACTCGGGATTCGCAACCCCCTGAACATCCGGACCATCGTCGAGAACGCCAAGGTGCCGGTCCTGGTGGATGCGGGGGTGGGCACCGCCTCGGACGCGGCCGTGGCCATGGAGCTGGGCTGCGACGGTGTCCTGATGAACACGGCGATCGCCGCGGCGAAGGACCCGGTGCTGATGGCCAGCGCCATGCGCAAGGCCATCGAGGCGGGGCGCGAGGCCTATCTGGCCGGGCGCATGGCCCCCAAGCGATTCGCCTCCGCCTCCTCCCCCATCGAGGGGCTGTTCTTCTGATCGGACCCAAGGGCTGAGGCATTGAGGTCGGGAGCCGGCACCTGGCGGCTCTCCTCCCCAACCCGATCGATCCCCGCGGAACCCCTTCCAGTGAGTCCGGCGCCGATGTCCCAGGGTGTCCCCGAGCATCGTCCCATCCGCAGTTTCGTCCTGCGCCAAGGGCGCATGACGGCCGCCCAGGAGCGGGCCTTCGAGGAGCTCTGGCCGCGCTATGGCGTCGATTGGCAGCCCGGGGCCCTCCTGGACCTGCCCGCGGTCTTCGGCAACCACCGGCCGGTGGTGCTGGAGATCGGGTTCGGCAACGGGGAGAGCCTCGCGGAGATGGCCGCGGCGGACCCGGGGCACAACTGGCTCGGGGTGGAGGTCCATGGACCGGGCGTGGGTCACCTGCTGCTGGAGATCGAGCGGCGGGGGCTCACCAACCTCCTGGTGGTGCAGCACGACGCGGTGGAGCTCCTGAGCCAGGGGCTCGGCCCCGGCGTGCTGGAGCGGGTCCAGCTCTTCTTTCCGGATCCCTGGCCCAAGACCCGGCACCACAAGCGCCGCATCCTCTCCCCGACCTTCGTCGCGCTCCTGGGGCGGGTGATCCGGCCGGGCGGCGTTTTTCACGCCGCGACGGATTGGGAGCCCTACGCGGAGCAGATGCTCGTCGCCCTCGAGTCACCGGGAAGTCCCTTCCTGAATCTCGCGGGTCCGGGGCGTTTCGCCGCGCGGCCGGCGCAGCGGCCCCTCACCCGGTTCGAGCGGCGGGGCGAGCGTCTCGGTCACCCGGTCCGCGATCTGCTGTTTCGGCGTCGCTGATGGCCGGACTTCGTCTGGAGGCCCTGCGCCCGCGGGTGCTCGAGCCCGTGAGCCTCGACCTCGAGGCCGGGGAGCTGGTGCTCATCTCCGGCCCCTCGGGCTCGGGCAAGAGCCTGCTGCTGCGGGCCATCGCGGACCTGGATCCCCACGAGGGCCAGGTGTGGCTGGATGGGGAGCCCCGTTCGTCGATGGCGGCCCACCTCTGGCGCCGTCGGGTGGGTCTGCTACCGGCCGAGTCCTTCTGGTGGGAGGATCGCGTGGGCCCCCACTTTCCCGAGGATGCCGCCGATCCCCAGGCGTTGCCGGATCTCCTCGGCGCGCTCGGGTTCGGGCCCGAGGTCCTCGACTGGTCGGTCTCCCGCCTCTCGACCGGGGAGCGCCAGCGCCTGGCCCTCGCCCGGTTGCTGGCCCAGGCGCCCGAGGTCCTGCTCCTCGACGAGGCCACCGCCAACCTGGACCCGGCCAATCGGGACCGGGTGGAGTCCGCCGTCGCGCGCTATCGCGGCACGCACGCCGCGGCGACACTCTGGGTGAGCCATGACCCGGAGCAGCGGGAGCGCCTCACCGCCCAGGGCGGGGCGCGTCAGCTGGTGATCCGCGACGGGCGGCTGGAGCCTTGGCCGTGGGCCTGATCCTGCTCTCACCCTTCGACCTGGCCCTGGCATCCGTGCTGGTCCTGCTGCTGGCGGCCATGTCCTGGTGGCTGCACCTGGGGGTGGGGCGGCGGGTCCTCATCGCCGCGGCCCGCAGCACCGTCCAGCTGATGCTCGTGGGGCTAGTGCTCAAGGTGCTGTTCGAGCAGACCCACCCGGGGCTCGTGGCCCTCATGGCCCTGTTCATGCTGTCGGTGGCGGGCTTCGAGGCCATGCAGCGCCAGAAGCGCCGGTTCCGCGGGCCCTGGGGCTACGGGGTCGGCTCCGTCTCCATGTTCGTGTCCTCCTTCGGGGTGCTCATGCTCGCCCTCACCGTCGTCATTCGCGTGGAGCCCTGGTATCAGCCCCAGTATCTGATCCCGCTCCTGGGGATGCTGCTCGGTAACGCCATGAGCGGGGTGGCCATCGCCCTGGACAGCCTCACGCGCGGTGCCTGGGACGCCCGGGGTCCCATCGAGGCCCGCCTGCTGGCCGGTGCGACCTGGGAGCAGGCCATCGCCTCGGTCCGTCGCGATGCCCTGCGCTCGGGCCTCATCCCCATCGTCAATGCCATGTCCACCGCGGGCCTGGTCAACCTGCCCGGCATGATGACGGGCCAGATCCTGGCCGGCAGCCCGCCCATGGAGGCGGCCAAGTACCAGCTGCTGATCATGTTCCTGATCTCGGCCGGCACCGGGCTGGGCTCGGTCCTGGCGGTGTGGATCGGCTCCCGCCGCCTGTTCGACGAGCGCGAGCGTCTGCGGCTGGATCGGCTGAAGGGCAAGGCGGGCTGAGACCTGTTGGCGTCGCGAACGTTATTCCGCCGAATTCTCCCAGAACAATCCGCGCCGGAACTGCCGGATTCCGCTACCGCTGCCCTTGCGTCCGTCTGTCGCGCATACCAATATATGAGAAATATTGGTAACGACAGTCCTGGGAGCCAGCCCATGCAGAAGACCACCAGCGTGTCGCTTGGGGAGCACTTTGAGTCCTTCATCAGCCACCAAATCCAGGTGGGGCGCTTTGCCTCTGCGAGCGAGGCGGTGCGCGCCGGCCTACGTTTGCTCGAAGAGCGGGAGACCAAGCTCGAAGTCCTCCGGCGCGCCTTGCAGGAGGGCGAGGCGAGCGGCTCGGCGGACTACGCCCTCGGCGACATCCTCGCCGAATTGGACGCCGAAGACCGACATTGATGGCGAGGTTCCAGCTAACGCGGACGGCAAGGGAGGATCTCAAGGCCATCGGCAGGTACACCCAGCGCAACTGGGGGAGGCGGCAACGCGACGCTACCTGACCCAACTCGACCGGCGGTTTCACGCCCTGGCCGACATGCCCAGCCTCGGGCGAGCCTGCGATGACATCCGGCAGGGCTGTCGCCGGTACGCCGAGGGGTCGCATACAATCTTCTACCGCGAGGTGGGCGACGACATCGAGATCGTGCGCATCCTGCACGGGCGCATGGACCCTGATCGCCATTTTTGACCGCGCGTACCTGCAGCGACCCGCTGCCGCAAGACCCACCGGTCGCTGAGGTCGATGCCCCTCCGGCATCAATCGCCCCGCGCTTGCGATGGTCCGGTGACCGGGACATTGGGGCCGTTCCCGAGCGGGTTTCCTGTGACCGCTTTGCGTTGCCGATTCAACCGATCGACCTCGGCCTGCCGAGCGGCGGCTCAACGCGCTTAGCGGACGTTGGCTCACGCTGCGGACAGGCCTGTTCCGACCCGTTTCGGGCGCACCGCGAGTCAGGGGTAACGTTACGCCTAGCCGGCCCAAAACCACGCCGACACGGACTCGAAGTTTAGCAATGAGGGCGGGGCGTCGTTTTGGGTCGGCGCTAAGGCGTTTGTTATGCGACTCTGCGCCAGCGTGCCCCGTTAAGCCTCAAGAAAACCGGGAGTGTAGCAAATGGCATAGGGACGGATGTAATCCGGCGCGATTGTTCTGCCAGTGCTGCGCAAGGTGAGATCCTGTGGCTTATGATTCCCCGGGAGCTTCCTTACCCGTTGGACGGTGTAAGACGTTTGCTCGTCTCCAACGACGATATCTTTGAGAACTCCCCAGTAGAGGAGTCGAGAGCAATCAGTAGCGTCTGCGAACAGCACTACCATTTCTTTCTTCTCTTTTTTGGATCGGCGCAAGATGTTGCTTCCCGTTACCCACCTAGTACGCTCAGTGTAGGTTACTGGATTACCATGATTTTCGGCGGAGGCGAGCGTTTCCC
>JBAPYD010000388.1:0-3428 GCA_049284555.1 Chromatiaceae bacterium
ACCGGCTCCAAGATGGACGAGGTGATCTACGAGGAGTTCAAGGGCACGGGCAACATGGAGATCCACCTGGACCGGCGCATCGCCGAGAAGCGCATCTTCCCCTCGATCAACATCAACCGCTCCGGGACCCGCCGCGAGGAGCTCCTGATGCGGCCCGATGAGCTGCAGAAGATGTGGATCCTGCGCAAGATCCTGCACCCGATGGACGAGCTGGCCGCCATGGAGTTCCTCCACGACAAGCTCAAGGCCACCAAGACCAATGGGGAGTTCTTCGACTCCATGCGCGGCTGAGCAGGCCCAACCGATCGGGCGCGGAGCGGCGCGAAGGCGCCCAGGCCGACCATGAAGGCCATGATCCTCGCCGCGGGGCGCGGCAACCGCATGCGCCCGCTCACCGACCACACCCCCAAGCCCCTCCTGGCAGCCGGGGGCAAGCCCCTGATCCAGCACCAGATCGAGCGTCTGGCCGCGGCCGGCATCCGGGATCTGGTGATCAATCACGCCCATCTGGGTCACCGGATCGAGTCGGCCCTCGGGGGCGGCTCTCACCTCGGGGTCTCCATCCGTTACTCGGCGGAGGGCGAGGGGCGGGCCCTGGAGACGGGCGGTGGCATCTTCAAGGCACTCCCCCTCCTGGGATCGGACCCCTTCCTGGTGGTCAACGCGGACGTCTGGACGGACTTCGCCTTCGACGCCATCACCCTGGCGCCGGGGGATCTGGCCCATCTGGTGTTGGTCCAGAACCCGGGCCATCACCAGGGAGGCGACTTCGCCCTGCTCGCCGGTCGGGTGCGGGCAAGGGGCGAGCCCCGCTTCACCTTCGGCGGGATCGGACTCTACAGCCCCGCGCTCTTTGCGGACTGCCAGGGCGGTGCCTTCCCCCTCGCCCCCTTGCTGCGGGCGGCGATGGAGGAGGACCGGGTCGGTGGCCAGGTCCACGGGGGCCACTGGTACGACATCGGCACCCCGGAGCGGCTCGCCGCGCTCGACCGGTGGCTGACGGGCGCCGGACCGACGGATCAGGGTCCACGTCCCCAAGGCGCGTGATCGGGCACATACTTTAGGCTGGTCCCAGTCGACAGAAGCCACGGGTATGGGCCAAGAGATCCTTACGTCCCGATTCGAGCCCGAGGACTACGCGGCCTTCACCGAGCGCCTGCGCGCGGAGACCGAGCTCCTCGCCCAGTGGCTCGCGGACGGCACCCTGGAGTGTGACGGGATCACCGGCGGATTCGAGCTCGAGGCCTGGCTGGTCGGTCCGGACATGAGACCCGCCCCGCGCGTGGAGGCCTTGCTCGCGCGTCTGAAGGACCCGCGCGTCGTCCCCGAGCTCGCCACCTTCAACGCCGAGATCAACGGGGGCGCGGCACCGCTCACGACGGACGCCCTCTCCCGCCTGGCGGTGGAGCTCGACGCCACCCTGGAGCGCTGCAACGCGGTCGCTGCCGGGCTCGATGCCCGCATGGCCCTGTTCGGGATCCTCCCCACGGTGGCGCCCGCCCACCTGAGCGTGGATCACATGACCCCCCGGGCGCGCTATCGGGCGCTGAACGATCGCATCCTGGCGCTGCGCCAGGAGCGCCCCCTCGTGCTCGACATCCAGGGCCGGGACCATCTCCATCTGGAGTGGCAGGACGTGATGCTGGAGTCCGCCGCCACCTCCTTTCAGATCCACCTCAAGGTCCCGCCGAGCCTCGGGGCCCGCGCCTACAACGCCTCCAAGATCCTGTCGGCCCCCATGGTCGCCCTGGGGGCGAACTCGCCGTTCCTGTTCGGACGCGATCTGTGGAACGAGACACGGATTCCGCTCTTCGAGCAGGCGGTCTCGGTCGGCGGTCCCATCCTCGAGGAGCGGGTCGGCTTCGGCTTTCGGTACGCGGAGCGCTCCATCCTCGAGACCTTTCAGGCCAACCTGGACCGTTACCCGGTCCTGATGCCCGCGCTGATGGACGAGCCCACCGAGCGCCTGCCCCACCTGCGGCTGCACAACGGCACCATCTGGCGCTGGAACCGTCCCTTGATCGGCTTCGATGATCGGGGTCGGCCCCATCTGCGGATCGAGCACCGGGTCCTGCCCTCGGGGCCCACGGTGAGTGACTGCATCGCCAACGCGGCACTCTACTTCGGTGCCATCTGGGACCTCATTCGGGATCCCGAGCCACCCGAGCTTCGCCTTCCCTTCCTCCAGGCTCGCACCGGCTTCTACACCTGCGCGAGGGAGGGGTTGGAGGCGAGGATCCAGTGGCTGGACGGCCAACTCCACCCGGTTCGCGACGTCTTGGCCCAGGACCTGCTGCCCCGGGCCCGGGCCGGCCTCGCCGACCTGGGGATGGATCGTGCCGAGATCGATCACTGGCTCGGAATCCTCGATGTCCGCCTCGACCTGGGCCGCACGGGCGCCCGCTGGCAGCGCGCCTGGGTGGACTGGCATGGATCGGACATGGTCTCCCTGACGGCCGCCTATCTGGAGCGCCAGCGAGAGGGTCGACCGGTGCACGAATGGAGCCTGCATTGACCCCTCGGGACCACCGTTCCCCGCCAATCAGCCATTGACCGACGAGCCCATGCCAACGCATCCCCTACTACGCGAGATCGACCGGCTGCCAGAGGGCCTGCTGGCCACCGACAGCCGCGGTCTCGAATCCCTCTTGGGGGGGCCCACCCTGATTCACCTCGCGGGCGCCCGTGGCCCCGCCCTGTTCGTTTCCGTGCTGATGCACGGCAACGAGACCGTGGGCTGGGACGCCCTGCGCGACCTGCTGAGCGACCGCATCGCCCGCCTCGGGGAGCCGCGCCTGCCCCGCCACCTGAGCCTCTTCATCGGCAACGTCTCCGCCGCGGCCCGGGGGGTACGACGGCTACCCGGCCAACCGGACTACAACCGGGTGTGGCCGGGGGGCGAGCTTCCCCACACCCCGGAGCACGGCCTCATGCGCGCGGTGGTGGACATCATGCGGGAGCGGGGCGTCTTCGCCAGTATCGATCTTCACAACAACACGGGCTCCAACCCCCATTACGCCTGCGTCAACCGGCTCGACAACCGTTATCTGCACCTGGCGACCCTGTTCGCGCGCACCGTCGTGTACTTCCTGCGACCCACCGGGGTCCAGTCCCTGGCCCTGGCGTCGCTCTGCCCCGCGGTGACCCTGGAGTGCGGAAAGGTGGGGGAGACCTCTGGGGTACGGCACGCCCGGGATATGGTGGACGCGGCCCTGCACCTCTCGGTGATCCCTGAGCACCCGGTCGCACCCTCCGACATCGACCTCTTCCACACGGTGGCCCGGGTCCAGGTTCCGGAATCACTCAGCTTCGGCTTCGACCCGGAGGAGGCCGACCTGATCCTCAACCCGGAGATCGAGCATTTCAATTTCCGGGAGCTGCCGGCCGGCACCGCCCTCGGGCGGGTCAACGGCGCCACCGGCGAGGCC
>JBAPYD010000389.1:0-3227 GCA_049284555.1 Chromatiaceae bacterium
GCATCACCAAGGCGGCATCCCGCGCGGAGCGGAAGGCGACATAGAGCAGCAGGAAGATCCCCACCACGACCCCCGCGGTCAGGACCATCAGGGTCCGCGTGGCCTGCTCGGCACTCTCGAACTGGCCGCCGAGCTCCACGTGATAGCCGTCGGGCAGCGCGACCCCCTCCGCGACCGCTGCCCGAACAGCGTCCACCACGGAGCGCAGATCCCGACCGGCGACATTGGCCGACACGACGATCTTGCGCTGGACGTTCTCCCGGCTGACCGTGTTCGGGCCCCGGTCGCGTCGCACCTGCGCCAAAGCGTGCAGGGGCAGGCGGGCCCCGGAGGCCGTGGTCACGAGGGTCTCGCGGACCGTCTCGAGGTCTTCCCGGGCCCCGTCCGGGTAGCGCAGAGCCAGGTCGAAGCTCGTCTGCCCCTCCAGCACCTTGGACAGGACGCGTCCGTAGAAGGCGGTTTCGATGGTGTCGGCGATATCGCGGACCCGCAGACCGTAACGGGCGATCGCCTCGCGCCGGATCGATACCGTGACGAACGGGATGTCCGCCTGCTGATCCACCATCAGGTCCACCACCCCGGGGACCTCGGCCATCTGGGCCTCGATGGCCCTGGCGATGCGCCGCAGCTCATAGAGGTCGTCGCCGAAGACCTTGACGGCGATGCTGGCGCGGGTCCCCGAGAGCATGTGGTCCACCCGATGGGAGATCGGCTGGCCGATGGTGAACGATACCCCCGGGACCCTGGCCAGGCGCTCCCGGATCTCGGCGAGGACCGTCTCCATGTCCCGCCCGTCGCCCCTGCCGCCGAGGTCCAGGGTCACCTCGATCTCGCTGCCGTTCACCTCCTGGCTGTGCTCGGCGAGCTCCGATCGTCCGGTGCGGCGGGCCGTCGCCACCACCTCGGGCTGCTCCAGCAGGGCCTCCTCGAGCTGCGCGGAGAGCGCGTCGGACTGGGCCAACGCCGTGCCCGGGGGGGTGTTGGCGAGGATGGTGAGACTGCCCTCGTTAAAGGGCGGTAGGAAGCCGCGGCCCGCCTGGCTCAGGGCCAGGAGGGCCAGCGCCAGCAGGACCAGGGAGACGACGGCGACCGGTCGCCAGCGGTCAAGGGTGCCTCGGAGTAGGGGGGCGTAGAGTCGCTTGAGCGCCCCCACCAACCAGGGCTCGCGTCCCAGACGCACCGAGCGTGTGCGGGGCAGCAGGTAGTACGACAGCACGGGTGTGACGGTGACGGCCACGAGCAGCGAGGCCGCGAGGGCCACCACGTAGGCGAGCCCGAGGGGTTGAAGCAGCCGGCCCTCGACCCCGGAGAGGAAGAAGAGGGGGAGGAAGACCAGGATGATGATCAGGGTGGCGAACACGATGGAGGACTGGACCTCGTGGGTGGCGTCGAAGACCACCGCCAAGGCTCCCCGACGCTGCCCCGGTGCCCGTCCCGCGTCCGCTCTGAGGCGTCGGGCGATGTTCTCCACGTTGATGATGGCGTCGTCGACGAGGGCGCCCACGGCGATGGCCATGCCCCCGAGGGTCATGGTGTTGATGCTGGCGCCCAGGGCCTCCAGCACGAGCACGGCGGCGAGGAGGGACAGGGGGATCGCCAGCACCGTGATGGCCGTCGCGGAGACACTGGCGAGGAAGGCGAACACGAGGATCACCACCAGGATCGCACCGTCGCGCAGGGCCGTCTCGACGTTGGTGACCGCGAGCTCGATGAAATCCGCCTGCCGGAACAGCCGGGTCTCGAGCACCATCCCCGGGGGCAGGCCGGCCTGGAGCTTCGCCAGCACCCCGTCCAGGCGGCGGGTGAGGTCGAGGGTGTTGGCCCCGGGCTGCTTGTGGATCGCGAGCACCACCGCGGGATAGCCCTTGGCGGAGGCGGCGCCGCGTGAGATGGCGGGACCGATGCGCACCTCGGCGAGGTCGGCGACTCGTACCGGCACGCCGTCGCGCAGGTCCACGACCGTCCCGGCGATGTCCTCGGGGGTGTGCACCCGGCCCAGACCATAGATCAGATACTCCTGATCGTTCTCCACCAGGAAGCCCGCAGAGGTGTTCTCGTTGGTCTCGCCCAGGGCGCGACTCACCTGATCGAGACCGACGCGGTAGTCGGCGAGTCTCACCGGATCGACCAAGACCTGGTACTGCCGGGTCTCGCCTCCCGTGGTGACCACCTGGGCGACGCCGGGCACCGCGAGGAGCTGGCGGCGCAGGCTCCAGTCGGCCACGGTCTTGAGGGTCATCAGGTCGGGGGCGTCGGGCCCCCCCGCCGAGCGCAGCGCGATGAACATCACCTCCCCCATGATGGAGGCGACGGGGGCGAGGGCGGGTGGCGGGATCTCCGGGGGCAGGGAGGCCCGCGCCCCCTGGAGGCGCTCCGCCACGATCTGGCGTGCCTGGTAGATGTCGGTCCCCCAGTCGAACTCCGCCCAGACGATGGCCGAGCCGATGCCGGTGGAGGAGCGAATACGCCGCACCCCGGCGGACCCGTTGAGGGCCGATTCGATGGGGACGGTGACCAGGGTCTCCATCTCGGTGGGGGCGAGCCCCGGGGCCTCCGTCAGCACGGTGACCGTGGGTGCCGTCAGGTCCGGGAAGACGTCCACCGGCATCTCCAGGGCCCGGTAGGTCCCCACACCCAGGAGGAGCAGGGCCGCCACGAGCACGAAGAGTCGGTCCCGCAGGGACCAGCGGATGAGGGCGGCGATCATGCTACACCCTCAGTGGGCGTGCCCGTGCCCGGCCTCGGCGGGGGCGCCCGCGGCCAGGTGGACCAGGTAGGCGCCCCGGCTCACCACCCGCTCTCCTGGCACCAATCCCTCCTCGATCGCCACAAAGTCCCCATCGCGAAGACTGGTGCGCACCAGCCGGCGCTCGAAGCGCTCGCCACCGATCTGGACATAGACCACCTCGGTCCCCGCGTCGTTGACCAGGGCGCCGGAGGGAACCGCCAAGGCGTCCTGCTCCTCTCCGGTGAAGACCCGGGCGCTGACCGCCTGGCCTACCCGCAGGCGAGGGTCCGGCCGGGGAAACTCGAAGACCACCGGCACGGTGCGGCTCTCCGGGTCCACCAGGGCACCGAAGGCGACGAGACGGGCGCCCGTACGGGGAGTAACCTCGAACACGGCGTCGAAACCCTGGACCCTGAACCAGGCCCCCTCGGGTCGCCGGATCTCCCCGACATCGGTCTCGGCGACCCGGGCCTCGAGCCAGAGCTGCTCCGCGTCGACC
>JBAPYD010000390.1:0-9252 GCA_049284555.1 Chromatiaceae bacterium
GGGTGGGTCTCTGGGCGTAGACCCAGGGGGCGACCAGGATCAGGGCCTCTATCCGCTCGGGCCGGGCCAGGGCCGCCTCCAGGGCCAAGGTCCCCCCGGACGAGCTGCCCACCAGGACGGCGCGCCCGACCCCGAGTACGTCCATCAGTGCGAAGAGCTGCTCGATGGCCGCGGCCTTGTCGTAAGGGTTGGCGCCGCTCCAGTCGCCGGCGGCGGGCTTGGCGCTGAGTCCGTAGGGGGGCTGGTCGTAGGCGATGGTCCGTCCGCGGGCGGCGAAGGCATCGAGCACCGGGTCCCAGGTGAAGGCGTTCAGGGTGAAGCCGTGGAGGAGCAGGAAGCTCGGCCCCCCTCCGCGCATCCCCGGGCCACCGGTCGGGCCCCGTTCGAGGTAGTGGATCGTGAGTCCTGGGGTGCCGGCGAAGGGGATGGTCAGAAAGCGGCTCTCCGCGGTCGCCGCGTCCTCGGCCCTGCCCTCGGGCTGGATGGTCTGGGGCGGGATCAGAAAAGGTCCCAGGGCCGCGATCATGATCAGCAGGATCAACAGGGCCGCGAGGGCCAGCAGGACACGCCGTAACATCTGATTGGCCTTCCGTAAGGCATACCCAGACTGCCGGACGCCCGTCGTCTGGCAGAGGAGCGCAACCATACCGCAAGAGGACCGGGAAATGGATCAAGGCCCCTCGAAAGGGCTCCACGATGTCAGCCTGATGAGCCACGACCGGCGCCTGCACGGTCGGCCCCGGCTGTGCAGCGACTGCGGCCTGTGCGACAGCTACCTGCGAGCGCGCATGCCGGAGACCTGCCTCTTCGTGCGCAATCGGGCGGAGGAGATCGAGCAGCGCCTGCACGGGCGCCGCCGCCGGGCGGGGGATGAGATGCGCTTCGGCATCTATCGGGAGATGGCGGTGATGCGCATGCGTCGCCCCGTGGCCGGGGCCCAATGGACGGGCATGGTCACCACCCTGGCGGCGCGGCTCCTGGAACGCGGGGAGGTGGAGGCGGTGATCCTGGCGGGGACCAATCCCGGGACCCGCTTCGAGCCCAGGCCGGTCCTGGCCCGCACACCCGAGGAGGTGCGGGCCTGCGCGGGGAACAAGCCCAGCCTGTCGCCCAACCTGGCCCTGCTGGATCGGGTGCGGGAGGCGGGGATCCGCCGCCTCGCGGTGGTGGGCACGGGCTGCCAGGTGCAGATCCTGCGCCAGGCGGAGCCGGAGCTGGGGCTCGATCGGCTGGACCTGATCGGGCTGCCCTGCAGCGACAACGTGACCTATGCCGACCAGCAGCTCTTCCTGTCCACCATCTCCCGCTCTCCGGGGACGGTGGTCCACTACGAGTTCATGCAGGACTTCAGCCTCTGGCTCACCCACGAGGACGGGCACCGGGAGCGGGTTGACTACATCGACTTCCCCATGGACAGGCTCCAGGGCATCTTCCCCTCCGCCTGTCTCTCCTGTTTCGATTATCCGAACGCCCTGTCCGACGTCACCATCGGCTATCTGGGGGCCCCCCTGGGGTGGCAATGGGTCCTGGCCCGCACCGACCGGGGCCTGGCGCTCCTGGACCTGCTGCGGCCGGACCTGGAGTCCCGTCCGGTCTCCGAGTCGGGAGACCGGACCCGCGGCATGCCCCGATTCATCCAGTCCCTCGCCCGGCGTCCCGGCCGACCGCCCTGGCCGGTGCGGCGGCTCGTCGCCTTCCTCCAGCGGCGACGGGGGCCCCGGGGGCTTGAGTTCGCCCGAGCCATCATCGAGATGAAGCTGCTGCGCAACCTCACCCACGTGCGGGAAAAGTTCCCGGGAAACGAGGCGCGCATCGTCCCCTATCACGTCTACGAGACCCTGAACTCCTACGCCGGGCCCTATGCCCAGGTCTTCGGGCGGGAGCCGGTACCGCCGGGTCCCCTGACCGTCGAAGGGCAACGCCCGCTGCCCGGGGCGCGATCAGTCGTCTGGGCCTAGGGGCCGGTCCTTGTCTTGCCGGGGCGCCACCCCGGGTGCTCGATCCCGAGGAGTCCGGTGACCTCGGCGAGCGCGCGCGCGATGATCTCCCGGCGTCGGTCCTCTGACCCGCTGTCGGGCGCCCCGCAGACGGCCACGCATCGCCAGTCGGTCGGGGATTCGAAGTCGCAGTGGCCCGCCCCCGGGATCAGCGTCACCCGCGCATTGGGGCTCGCCCCATACACCGCCAGTCCATTGGACCAGGCGTTGCAGGGGGCGGGGTCTCCCTGCAGGCCGATCAGCGGGGCCTCCAGGGTGCGGGCCAGGCCTGCCCCGAGCCGCCGGTCGTCCACCAGGTCCAGGGCCAGAACCCCGACCGCGTGGGTGTCGGCCCAGGCGGCGGCCAGGGCGGACAGGCCTCCCGCGGAGAAGCCCCCGTAGACGACCCGACGGGCCCCGAAGCGCTTCGCGACCCGGCGCATGTCACGGCCGTTCTGGACGGGGCGCCCGTCCCAGGGCCGGCTGTTGCAGAAGTCCAGGGTCGCGGTTGGGACGCCCGCGGCGGCGAGGGCCTCCGCCAGCCCCTGCATGTGGCGCTGGTCCCGCAGGAAGCCGGGGCCGAGCACCACCAGGGCATCGGTGCCGGGCCCCGAGGGGCGAAAGAGCCGGGTGGTGATGCGGCAGCCCGTGTCGGAGTCGAGGGCTTCGTCGGTCGCGACCCAAGGACGGGCTTCTCCGCCGTCGTGGGCCACCCGGTCTCGCTCCATCTGCGACGCACAGGCGGAGATGGTCAGCGCCAGCAGAAGGACAGGCGCCATCAGGGGCGTCTTGCCGCCTCTCCCTAGGTTCCAGCATGTCCCGGTTGACTTGAACGGGTCCAACGGAGTCGGTGGGTCCATCGCGGTGGGGCTGACCTGGGGCCAATTCCCGGTGGAAGTCGAAGGATCGGATTGCGGGCTGTGCCCTGGGACCTTGCTATACTGTCAACTACTAATGACGCCACGGTTGTAAATGTTCTATGACGCGCCCTGTCTGCTCCCTCGTTGAGACCTCCCCGAAGGACACGGGACTGGCCTTCGCCGCCTTGACCCTGGCCTTGGCAGGGGCGGGCGATGTCCTGGCGGGATCGGGAGAGGCATCCGCGACCTTGGCCGGGGGGGAGCAGGTGCGAGCCAGTCAGAGGCGGCTGCCGGCGGCCCTGGATGCGCCACGCCGGGAGGTTCGCCTCCCCGGGGCGGGGCTCGTGTCCTATTATCGAGCGGGACCGGATTCGGGGACACCGCTCCTTCTGGTGCATAGCATCAATGCCGCCCCGAGCGCCTTCGAGATGCGTCCCCTGTTCGAGCACTACCGCACGGGCCGGCCCGTCCTGGTCCCCGATCTTCCGGGGTTCGGGTTCTCGGACCGGTCGGACCGGCGCTACACGCCCGCGCTCTTCCAGGAGGCCCTCGCCGGCCTGTTGCGGGAGGTCGTCGGGGCACCCGCGGACGTGGTGGCCTTCTCCCTGAGCTCGGAGTTCGCCGCCGCCGTCGCCCAGTCCGCGCCCGAGCTGATCCGGTCCCTGGTGCTGATCTCGCCCACCGGATTCAGCATGCGCACCCTCCCTGGGGGCAAGACGGGCGAGCGGGTCCATGGGGTCCTGAGCCTGCCGGGGCTCAGCCAGGGCCTCTTCGCCGCCCTGACATCGCGCCCGAGCATCCGCTACTTCCTGGGGATTTCCTTCGTGGGGCCGGTCCCGCCGGAGCTGGTCGACTATGCGTACGCCACGGCCCATCAACCCGGTGCCCGCTATGCGCCACTCTACTTCCTGTCCGGCCAGCTCTTCACCCGGGAGGCGACCGAGCGACTGTACGCGGGGGTGACCCAGCCGGTGCTGGTCCTCCACGACCGGGATCCGAACATCAACTTCGACCTGTTGCCCGGGTTCCTGCGCGGCAGGCCCCTGTGGCGGGTGGAGCGCATCGCGCCCACCCTCGGGCTTCCCCACTGGGAGAAGCCCGCCGAGACCACCGCCGCCATGGATCGCTTCTGGGCGGGCGAAGGCTGAGCAGTCTCCCATACCGGGGCCCTGCCCAGGGCGACCCCGTTCCCGAGCGTCGGCCCCGGCCGATGGCCCTTATGACAAACATCGCCGAACAGGCGGGAGGAACGGATGGAAGAGGCACTCGTATTGCCGACGGATACAGACTCCACGGCGCGGGCGCGGCAGGAGAGCCTGCTCAGCCCGCGCTTCTACACCACCGACTACGCGGCCATGGAGCGGCTCGATATCTCCCCGGTACGCGAGGAATGGGACCAGATGATGGCGGAGTTCGAGCGCGACGAGAACCGTGCCCACTTCCGCCGCTCGGAGGACTTCATCCCCCAGGCGACGCGTTTGCCCGAGGCCCTGCGCGAGGAGTTCCTGGACTTCCTGATCAGCTCCATCACCGCCGAGTTCTCGGGGTGCGTCCTCTACACCGAGATCAAGAAGCACGTCAGCAACCCCGACATCAAGGCCCTCATGGGCTACATGGCCAGGGACGAGTCACGCCACGCCGGGTTCATCAACAAGTCCCTGTCCGACATGGGGGTGGCCGTCGACCTGGGCTTCCTGAAGAAGGCCAAGAAGTACACCTACTTCAGGCCGAAGTTCATCTTCTACGCGACCTATCTCTCGGAGAAGATCGGGTACGCTCGCTACATCACCATCTTCCGCCACCTGGAGCGCCATCCAGAGCACCGGTTCCATCCCATCTTCGAGTGGTTCGAGGAGTGGTGCAACGACGAATACCGGCACGGGGAGGCCTTCGCCCTCATCCTGCGGTCCAACCCGCACCTGCTCCAGGGCCACAACAAGTTGTGGATCCGCTTCTTCCTGCTCGCCGTGTACACGACGATGTACGTCCGCGACCATACCCGACCCGCCATGTATCAGGCCCTCGGGCTGGATCCCACGGAATTCGACCACCGGGTGTTCGCCATCACCACCGCCATCAGCCGCCAGGTCTTCCCCCTCACCCTGGACACGGATGATCCCCGCTTCCGGGCCGGGCTCGAGGCCCTGCGGCGAATCGCCGAGGCGAGCGCGCGGGCCAGGCGTCAGGGAGGGGTGCTGGGCGGTGTCCGCCGGGCAGGACTGGCCCTGCGTGGGGCCCTGACATTCGGCCGGCTCTATCTGCTCCCCGCCCGAGCCAATGTGATGCCCCCGAAGGTGCGAGCGGCGCCCGCCTGGTAGAGGCCAGCCCAGTCTCGGGATCGTGGGGGATCACCCGATGGTCGGTCTCCGCGACAGAAGAGATCACTGCGATGTCGAGGCCCTTCCGGGGAGGGGCTCAGAGGGGCCGCCGGAGCAGGGGCAGTAGCTCCTCGAGCGGGCGGGTGTTGAGCACGTCCGCCTTCTCCAGCCAGCCCCGACGGGCCTGGCCGATGCCGTAGACCAGGTTCGCGAAGTCCAGGGGGCCGTGGGCATCGGAGGCGATGCTCACCAGGACCCCCTCCTCGCGGGCCATCTGGCAGTGGATGTCGGTCAGGTCGAGTCGCTCCGGGTGGGCGTTGAGCTCCAGGAAGCACCCGCGGTCCCGGGCCCGGCGGATGATGCGGGCCATGTCCACGTCGTAGGGCTCCCGCTCGTCGATGAGCCGGCCGGTGGGGTGGGCCAGGATGTTGAGCCGGGGGTTGTCCATCGCTTTCAGGATGCGCCGGGTCTGCGCGGCACGGCTGAGGTGCAGCTTGCTGTGGACGGCGCCGACGACCAGGTCCAGCCGGTCCAGGACGGCGTCGGGGAGGTCGAGCCCGCCGTCCTCCAGGATGTCGACCTCGATCCCCTTGAGCACCCGGAACCCTCGCAGCCGCCGGTTCAGCCGGTCGATGCTCTCCATCTGCTCGAGCAGGCGCCGGCTGTCGAGCCCGTGGGCCATGGTGAGGCGCTTGGAGTGCTCGGTGATGGCCAGGTACCGAAGCCCCTGGGCGCGGGCGGCCTCGACCATCTCGGGCAGGCTCCCGTGCCCGTCGCTCGCGGTGGTGTGGCAATGGAGGTCGCCCCGCAGGTCGGAGTGCTCCACCAGCACCGGGAGCAGTCCCTGGCGCGCGGCCTCGATCTCGCCCCGATTCTCTCGCAGCTCCGGCGGGATGGAGGGCAGGTCCAGGGCGGCGAACAGCGACTCCTCGCTCTCGCCCGCCACGCGCTTGGTCCCGCGAAACACCCCGTATTCGTTGATCTTGAGGCCCCGCTCGCGGGCCAGCGTCCGGATGGCGATGTTGTGGGCCTTGCTTCCGGTGAAGTAGTGCAGCGCCGCGCCGAAGCAACGGGCCTCCACGACCCGCAGATCCACCTGCAGTCCGCACGTGAGGATCACCGTGGCGCGGGTGTCCCCCAGGGCGCGGACCTCGGCCACCTCGTCGTAGCCCGTGAGGCGCTTCATGGTGGCGGGCGGGTCGGTCGAGGTCACCAGGATGTCCAGGTCCCCGACCGTCTCCCGGCAACGCCGATAGCTCCCGGCAAGCACCACCCGGTCCACCCCCCGGGCCTGCCCCAGCCAGGCCAGCAGCGGCTCGGCGTATCGGGTGGCGGTCGCCAGCTTGAAGCGCCGCTCGGTCGCGAGATGGGCCCCCAGGGCGGCGACGATGGCGGACTCGGTCTTGGGTCCGAAACCGGGCTGCTCTCTCAGGCGGCCGTCCTTGGCGGCCCGGTACAGCTGCTCGGGGCTGTGGATATCCAGGTCATAGTGCAGGGCGTGGACCCGTTTGGGGCCGAGTCCCGGCAGGTGCAGCAGCTCGGCGAGCCGAGGCGGGAGCTCGCCCTGAAGCTTCTTCAGGGCCTGACAGGTGCCGGTCCTCAGGATCTCCCCGATCTTGCCCGCCAACGCCTCCCCGATCCCCGGCAGCTCGGTGAGATCGGCACCCCCTGCCTCGAGCCGGGCCAGCTCCTGGGGCAGCGCCCGGACCTCCCGGGCGGCGTTGCGGTAGGCGCGGGTGCGAAAGACGTTGGCCCCCTGGATCTCCAGGAGATCCGCGATCTGCTCGAAGACCCGGGCGATGTCCTCGTTGTGGATGGGCATGGCGATCGGCGGGAAGATCCGGACCGTTCCTCTCACTCAAGGGTAGACGCCCTGGGGATCGCTGCCCCGTCGGCGTAGGTTGCCCGAGGGGTCGCGGTCCCCGGGGTGGGCGCGGCTCCGAAACGGCCCCCGACGGGTCTCCGGCCCCGGAAGTCCCCGGGAGGGCTAAAGTTAAGTTGAGGGTCTCCCCATCGAGGGGCGGATGGCCGCCCGTGGAAGAGTCACAAATGGGGGGCCAGGCAACGCAGAGGTTAGGAGGCTTTCCATGAAGACCTGGGTGGTGGTGGCGAGCGCCGCGCGCGCCCGCATATTCGAGGTCGACGGCAGGCGCGAGCCCTTGCACGAGGTCATGGACCTGGTGAACCCGGAGGATCGGCTCCAGACCCAGGCCCTAAAGAGTGACAAGCCGGGTCGCGCCTTCGACCGTATGGGCGGCCATCGACACGCCGTGGGCACGGCCGTCGATCCGAAGGAGCAGGTCGCGATCCGCTTCGCCAAACAGGTGGTGGATCGGCTCGATGCCGACCGGCATCGGGGCCGCTTCGACGATCTGTGTGTGGTGGCCTCGCCCCACTTCCTGGGCCTCCTGCGGGACCATATGGGAAACAGCCTGACGCGCGCGGTGAGGGGCGAGGTGATCAACGACCTCACGCAGCAGGATCTCCGCTCGGTGCAGGAGCACGTCGCCCATCTGCTCTGAGCGCAATGCAGGCACTGGCGGGGCGTGGTCACGCCTCCCCGGCGCGGGCCAGAATGCCCTCCGCCGCCATCAGGCCGTTGACCGCGGCCCCGACGATCCCCCTGGACTTGCCCGCCCCGTCCCCGGCGACGAAGAGCCCGGGGACCTGGGTCTCCAGGTCCAGGCTGGTGGGGTAGCGGACGTCGTAGAACTTGATCTCGGGCACGTAGATCACGGTGGAGGGGTGGGCGACGCCCGGGATCACGCGGGCGAGCAGCTCCATGCTCTCCTGGAGGTTGCGCACGATCCGCCCCGGATAGGCGAAGGAGATGTCGCCCGGGGTCACGCCCGGGCCCGGGGGCAGGGTCGGGGTGAGCTTGTCGAATCCATGGCCGGCCGAGTAGAAGGTCTCCCGCTTCGAGCGCCGTCCCGCCATCAGGTCGCCCCATCGCTGGCAGATCAGGCTGTTGCCCCCGCCCCAGAAGTTGGCGAAGTGGGCCACCTGCTGGCCCATCTCCGTAGTGTCCTGAAGGGGCTCCGTCATGGTGACGGTGTTGAGCAGGGCGAAATTCGTGTTGGGCGTCTTGCTGGACTTGAGGGCGTCGCCGTTCACCAGCCGAAAGCCCCGATGGGCCTCCACCCGCACCCGACCGCCGGGGTTGGTGCAGAAGGTGCGGGTGCGGTCCTGGTGGGTTGGGGTGGTGAAGATGAGCTTGGGGTCATAGAGGACCGCGGTGATCTCCTCGTAGACCGCGGAGGCGAGCTCCACCCGGCAGCCGATGTCGATGGCCCCGTGCCGGGTCTCGACCCCCAGGGCCCTGGCCTTCTCCCGGAACCAGTAGGCCCCCTCCCGCCCGGGGGCGCCGAGCAGGAAGTCGGCGTGAAACCGGCCCCGGGAGGTCTCCGCCAGAAAGCCCCCGCCAGGGGCCGGCGCCAGATCCAGCACCTCGGTGTCGAGCAGCAAGGCCCCGCCGCGGCGCCGGATGGTCTCGGCGATGGCCGCCGTGACCCGATGGGCGAAATCCGTCCCCATGTGGCGCTGGCGCACGGGGATCAGGCTGATGTCCCAGCCGCCCTTGGGGGTCTGCCGGCGCACCCAGGAGACCCGGTCGAGCCACCACTGGATGCGGGGCTCGTCCACGCCGTGCAGCGTCGGATCCGCCCCATGATCGAGGAAGACCCGGTCCACGGCCTCGATACGTTCCTGGGCGGCCTCTTCCGTCAGACGCAGCTCCGTGAGATCCAGTCCGACCTGGGGAGAGAGATTGAGCTTGCCGTCCGTGGCCCCGCCCGCCCCGCCGGGACGGTCCTTGCGATCGATCATCAGGACGTTCAGGCGCGGGGCCAGGGTCAGGGCGGCGAAGAGCCCCGCCGGTCCGGCCCCGATGATGACGACATCGACGTGCTGATCGCTGCGGGTCATGGACCTGCCCTCGGCTCTGAGCCAGGCTTCCATGATACGTGAGAGGGCGGCATCGAGCGGTCCGCTATGGCCCGCTCCCGGACTGTGCTCCTCAACTCGGTGTGGACGCCGGCGAGCCAGGGGCCCCCGCCGCCCACCACGGCATGGCCTCGGAGCCCAGAGATGGGGTTGTTC
>JBAPYD010000391.1:0-3168 GCA_049284555.1 Chromatiaceae bacterium
GCTCATCTCCGGCGAGCTAGACGTTTCGGAGCTGGACATCGCGACCGGCCAGGAGGCGGCATGAGCGGCACGATCAACGTCTACTGTGACGAATCCTGCCACCTGGAGAACGACAAGCAGCCGGTGATGCTGCTGGGTGCGGTGTGGTGTCCGACAGGGGAGGTTGGCCGGTTATCCAAGGAACTGCAGGACATGAAGGCTCGTCACAGGGCAGCGGGTGAATTGAAGTGGACCAAGGTCTCGGCGGCGAGGCTGAATTTCTATCTGGAGCTTGCAGACTGGTTTCTGGCGGAGGCACCGCTACATTTCCGTGGACTGGTGGTTCTGCACAAAGAGCGGCTCAACCACGAGCTATTCAACAAGGGCTCACACGACGACTTCTACTACAAGATGTACTTCTCTCTGCTCAGCAAGATCCTGAGCCCGGAAGAGCGATACAACATCTACCTCGACGTCAAGGACACGCGCAGCCGTTTGAAGGTACGCAAGCTGGGAGAGGTACTGTGCAACGATAAGTACGACTTCACGAGCCAGATGATCGGCCATTTGCAGAACATTCGTTCCCACGAGTCGCACTTGCTCCAGGTCTGTGATTTCCTGCTCGGTGCGGTCTCGTACAGACACCGGGGATTATCGGGAAACCCGGCGAAGGTGGCAGTGGTCCGACACTTGGAGGAGCGACTGGGGCGATCTCTGCTTCGTTCTACCCCGTTGCTGGAAGAGAAATTCAACCTCTTCTTGTTCACGCCGCGGGAAGGATAGGGGCGATGAGTCATCCGGAATGGCTGCCGGACATCTTCCCGGTGAGTCCCTGGGAGCACGGCACTTACGACGCGCTATACCGGCTGTTCGAACGGGATTTCAAGCGGACGCAACCAGTCTATGATGGGCATGCCGTCTGGTTCTTCCCTCAGATGGAGGATGGGAAAGAGACGATATTTTGGCATCTGACCTCACGCGAAGATAAGGCGGCCGGTGATCGCCTGCCTGATCTTCGTAGGAGCGAGCGCCTGCCCTGGGTGCGGCCGATGCTGGATCATCCGGAGAAGCCCGAGGTCTTGGCTTGGGACCACGAGGAAGGGGACGGGACGGTGAAGACCTACGTCTGGCTCGAAGACTATGATTTCGTGGTGATTCTGAAGAAGTATCCCGATGGCCGGCGACGGCTGATTACTTCCTTCTGGGTAGAGTACGAGAACACCAAGCGAAAACTCCGGAAGAAATACGAGCGCAGAATCTGAGCCCAGAAACAAGAAAGGCCAACGCAGAACGTTGGCCCAACTCCTTCCACCATGGGTGGATGAGATGGCTGAAGTATGTCGAACCTGGGGCCAAACTTCAAATTTTCTAGTGACTCTGACGCGAGATGCGGGGTGCCAGGGCGCCGACTATGTGGAAAACCAGCAAGTTACGCAGCTTCCGCCGGAGAGCGCCACCTTGAATGCGTCTGACGCAGCGCTGATGCGCCTGGTGGATGCCTACGCCGCCCTTGGCTATCGGTGCGGCGCCTCGGAGGTCCAGAAACTCGCCTACTTCCTTCAGGAAGCGGGGGAACCCATGCGGCTCAAGTTCGAGGCACATCACTTCGGTCCCTACGCCGAGAACCTGAACCATGCCCTGCAACACATCGAGGGGCATTTCATCCGCGGATACGGCGACCGATCCGCCAAGGCCGAGATCCGGCTCGTACCCGGCGCGACCGAGCGCGCTACCGAATTCTTGAGGGAACGGCCCGAAGCGGAACAGCACCTGGAGCGGGTCAAGCAGCTCATCGAGGGCTTCGAGACCCCCTACGGCATGGAGCTGCTATCAACCGTGCATTGGGTGGTGACGCACGAGACCGACGTTGGCGGCGATCTGGAGGCCGTCCGCGAACGGGTGGTGGCCTGGAACGAACGTAAGAAGAATCTGATGAAGCCGCAGCATATCCAGAAGGCGTATTCACGCCTTGAGCGGCAAGGGTGGTTTGCGAGCTGAACAGGGAGGGCAACTAGGCGCATGAGTCCCGCCGGATATACCGAAGACGCCCTGGTCGAGCAGCCCGCCATCGAACTGCTGGAGGAACTGGGCTGGGAGCCGTTCAACGCCTACCAGGAGTTCGACCACGGCGCCAGCACCCTGGGCCGTGAGACCAAGGCCGAGGTCATCCTCAAGGTTCGGCTGCGTCAGGCCCTCCTAAATCTCAACCCCGAGGCCCCGCCCGAGGCCATCCACGGGGCCATCGAGGATCTGTGCCGCGACCGCTCGCGCATGAGCGCGGTCGCCGCCAACCGGGAGCTGTATCACCTGCTGAAGAACGGGGTGCGGGTCTCGGTGCCCGATCCGGAAGGTGAGGGCGAGACGGTGGAGGTCGTGCGGGTCATCGACTGGGACGAGCCGGCCAACAACGACTTCCTGATCTGCTCCCAGTTCTGGGTGACCGGGGAGATGCACACCCGACGGGCGGACCTGGTGGGCTTCGTGAACGGCCTGCCACTGCTGTTCATCGAGCTGAAGGCGGTCCACCGGCGGCTGGAGACCGCCTTCACAGGGAATCTGCGCGATTACAAGGACACGGTGCCCCAGCTCTTCTGGCCCAACGCGCTCATCATCCTCTCCAACGGCAGCCAAAGCCGGGTGGGCAGCATCACCGCCGGTTGGGAGCACTTCGCCGAGTGGAAGAAGATGGACGACGAGTCCGAGCCGGGCCGCGTCTCCCTGGAGACCATGCTGCGCGGGGTCTGCGAGCCGGCGCGTTTTCTGGACCTGGTGGAGAACTTCACCCTGTTCCAGGACGTCCCCGGCGGGCTCATCAAGCTGACGGCGAAGAATCACCAGTACCTCGGCGTGAACAACGCCCTGGAGGCCTTGGCGGACGTGCGCTCCCGTGAGGGGCGGCTCGGCGTCTTCTGGCATACCCAGGGCAGCGGCAAGAGCGTCTCCATGATGTTCTTCGCCCAGAAGGTGCTGCGGAAGGTGCCGGGCAACTGGACCTTCGTCATCGTCACCGACCGTCAGGAACTGGACGGGCAGATCTACAAGCACTTCGCCTCGGCCGGGGTGGTGACCGAGGGCCACGCCCAGGCGGAGAGCAGTCGGCACCTGCGCCAGCTCCTCACCGAGGACCACCGCTACGTCTTCACCCTGATCCACAAGTTCCGCACCGAGAAGGGTGAGGCGCACCCGGTG
>JBAPYD010000392.1:0-6276 GCA_049284555.1 Chromatiaceae bacterium
CCGCGTGCTCCGGAATGAGCGCGTCTTGCCGACGCTCGAGCCCCATTGCGGGGCAAGCTCGCGCAGGAACCCGACTAGCTCCGGGTCCGTCATCAGCGCGCCCACCACCGCACGCACACTTTTCTCGTCATCGGTCGGGGTCGCATCGTTGCTCATGGCATTGCCTCGTCAGGCTGGAGTCGATGTTGGGAATTGGGCCTGCGAACCACACCCGTCGGCCGGGTTAGGTTAGCCCAAGTGTTGCCGTACGCGCGACCCCGACCCGAACGGCTTGCTCCGGGCCATCCCTTTAGGATGCGGACGCCGCCATCGGCCGAGCGGTGCAAAGCGCTAGCTGGCCCGGACCGAGACCTTAACTTTGGAAGCACCCGTTGGGGCTGACTGCCGGACCTCTGGTAGGACAAGCTTCGTGTGGCTTGATTTCTCTATCTGGACGGTTCTTCGCTTTCGCTAGCACGAACTCGTCTCCGAGACGCTCAGAGCATTCGACGTGCGCAACCTGTGCTCCCTTGCTACGCGACCGGCGGCACTGCGCGTGGAGACGACTCCGCCGTCGCCAACCCTGGGAGACCGCTATGCGCTGCCGGTCGACGGGCTCATGTCCACCGGCATTGCCTGTTAAGGCCTTTCATACGCCTACCGCCGGCGGCTGTGACGGTTGAGCGAGTCCTCGGAAGTCAGAAAGCGGCACCCCAGGAGACGCTGGTCAAATGCCTTCCTGGCGTTCGATCAGCTCGCGTCCCGAATATGCTCGGTCGATCCGTGCCAAGCCTGAGCTCGCCGCAGTGCGCGCGATTCTTGCTTAGTTAGACAGCGATCCATGGCACACCGTCCAGATCGGCTGGACTGCTGCCAGCGAATCCGGCAGCCGAGCGGAATCTCGATCCTTGTTGGCGGTTTCGTACCCTGTGGACCCTTGGCACAGCCGCCGCGAGCCTCACTCCCATGACAGAGAACCCTACGCCCCGTCCCGCTATTGCCGAGCACCTGCGCCAACTCTACGGCGACGAGCGCGCCGCGGACTTGGCCAACGCCATCGACATCCGCATGGCCGCCACCCGCCAGGCCCTGGGGGAGCCAAAACGGACCGAGCCCTGGGACCACCGCGATGCCTTGCTCGTCACTTACGGCGACAGCATCCAGGCCCCCGGCGAGGCGCCCTTGTTCACCCTGCTCGACTTCGCGCGCACGCACCTCGGTGAGGCGTTCTCCACGATCCACCTGCTCCCCTTCTTCCCGTACAGCTCCGATGACGGTTTCGCGGTGATCGACTACCGTCAGGTACGGTCGGACCTCGGGGGCTGGGATGACGTGGCGGCCTTGGGCCAGGACTACGGTCTGGCCTTCGATCTGGTGCTCAATCACTGCTCGCGGGAGGGCCTGTGGGTCGCGGACTACGTGGCGGACGTGGCGCCCTACAACGGCTATTTCATCGAGGTGGACCCAGCCGCCAACCTGTCCATGGTGACCCGCCCGCGGACCACGCCCCTGTTGCGCGAGGTCTATACCCACCGCGGACTGAAACATCTGTGGGCCACCTTCGGCCCCGACCAGATCGACCTGAACTTCGCCAACCCCCAGGTGCTCCTGGAGATCGTGGACATCATGCTGGGCTACGTCGAGCGTGGTGCACGGATCCTCCGTCTCGACGCGGTCGCCTACCTGTGGAAGGAGATCGGCACACCCTGCATTCACCTGCACCAGACCCACCGGGTGGTGAAGCTGTTGCGGGCCATCCTGGAGGCGGCTGCTCCCGGGACCCTGGTGCTCACCGAGACCAACGTCCCCAACGCCGAGAACCGCAGCTACTTCGCCGACGGTGACGAGGCCCACCTGATCTATGAGTTCAGCCTGCCGCCCCTGCTGCTGCATGGGCTCTTCACCGGCTCCTCCCGCTACCTGACCGAGTGGATGATGCGCCAGCAGCTCGACCCACCGCCTCCGGGGTGCACCGTCCTGAGCTTCACCGCCTCGCACGACGGCATCGGTCTGCGCCCCCTGGAGGGTCTGGTGCCACGGGAAGAGGTGGCGTTGCTGTTGGACGCGATGCGTGCCCGGGGCGGCTTCGTTTCCAGCAAGTCCAACCCCGACGGCAGCAAGAGTCCCTATGAGCTGAACATCAGCCTCTTCGACGCCTTCCGTGACCCACACCTGGAGCACGACCCCTGGCACATCCCCTCGTTCTGGCTGTCCCAGGTCCTGGCGCTGAGTCTGCGCGGTATTCCCGCCATCTACATCCACTCCCTTACCGCCACGCCGAACGATCCCGAGGGGGTGGAGCGCACCGGGCGCACCCGCTCGATCAACCGACGGCAGTGGGATCGGGCCGAGCTGGAGCGCCTGCTCGCCGACTCACGCACCGACACCGCGAGGATATTCCGGAGCTATCGACGGATCCTGCTCCTGCGCGGACAGCACCCGGCCTTCCACCCGGACGGCCCCCAGGAGCTGCTGCTGCTGGGCTACCACATCTTCGGCGTGGCCCGGGAGGCGCCCGACCGCAGCGAGCGCATCATTTGTCTGTTCAACTTCACCCCGGACCTGCGCTCCGTCTCGATGGACGAGCCCTTCTGGAACAGCGAGCCGGGGACCATGTGGCGGGACCTGATCGAAGACCGAACGGTGCCCATCGAGCGCGGCTGTCTGCAGCTGAAGCCTTACGCATCCCTGTGGCTGGTGCCCGAGGGCTGATCAGTCGGCCGTCCTCGGGAGACGCAATAGAGACTGGGAAGGAATTCCGCGTAGGTTGGGCCGAGGCGCGAAGCCCAACGAGCAGGCCACTGTAACGGCTTGATTATTGGGCCTCCTTCGTCGGCCAAACCTACAGGTAAGCGGTCGATTTCGGGTTCCGGGCGAATACTTGCCCAGTCTCGATAGATCAGCGCGTCCCCGGCACGATTCGGGCACCTATCCGGGACGCATCTCGACGATCCGCGAGGTGGTTGGAGGGTCGGCCTGGGCTGTCCCGGAAGCTCCGGCCTCGCGTGAGTCCGTCGCCACCGCCGTCACCAGGCGCCCCGGGAAGTCCGGGATCGCGGCCGTTACGCGGTTCCAGTTCGGAATGAAGGGGACCTCGAGCGGGTTGGCCAGAAAGGTCTCCCCCGCCAGAATGACGCTCTGGGCAAAGGATTCGATCGCCAACTCCTCGGCATGGCAATCCATTTTGAGCCCATTGATGGCGGCGTCGTGGCCATACTGGCCAAGCATATCCAGGGCGGTGCGGAAATAGGTGGCCTTGAGGGTTCGGAAGAAGCCGTCGGACAGCACGACCCCTTCGGTCGCCAGCTTGCGGTAGATGGCCTTGGCGATCTCCTGACTCATTCGGGAGAGCCCGGCACCGCGATCCTGGACGGAAAGGTCCTGGTGCTTGTGGTCATAATTGTCGGCGATATCCACCTGACAGATCTGGCGCTTGCTGAGATTGCGGTACACCTCCGAGAGCACGCCGACCTCCAGGCCCCAGTCGTCCGGGATGCGGATCTGGCTGGCCACATCGGTGCGCATGGCGAACTCTCCGGCCAAGGGGTAGCGGAAGCTGTCCAGGAACTCGATGTAGTCATTGCTCCCCAGGATGACCCGCAGGGCTCGCAGCAACGGGGTGACGAACAAGCGGGTCACCCGCCCCGATAGGCGCCCCGCGTCCGTCACCCGGGCGTAATAGCCCTTGCAGAACCGCAGATCCGAGGCTGGATTGGCCACCGGGTAGAACAGCCGGGCCAGCAGTTGGCGGTCATAGGTGAGAATGTCGCAGTCGTGCAGTCCGATGCACTGGCTGCGTCCCAGGGCCAGCACGAATCCGATGCAGTACCAGACATTGCGGCCCTTCCCGGGGTTGCGGGGCGCCAGGTCGGATTCGGTCAGCTCCGCATCGAGGGCACGCAACCGGGGACCATCGTTCCATAGGATGTGCACACGCTGGGGCAGCGCCGAGAAGAAGTCTCTGGCATGGCGGTACTGGGCCTCGTCCGCCTGGTCCAGTCCCACGACGATCTCCGCCAGATACTCCACCTGTGCCAGCTCCTGAATGATCCGAGGCAGGGCCGGACCGGTGAGCTCTGAATAGAGGGAGGGCAGGATCAGGGACATGGGCCGGCGCCGGGCGAAGGCCCGAAGCTCCGACTCCAGCTCCCCAACCGGCCTGTGGGTCAGGTTATGCAGGGTGGTGATGACACCGTTTTGCAGGAAGTCAGTCATGGGTCCTCCTGTGCCGGTGATGCACGGTGATGCTCGCGTGAGTGGTGGAGAGGGGGCGAGGCGGCCGGCCCTGGCGACCAGCGCGTGGGCAGGTCACTCGCCCAGCAGCTCGCCGATGGCTTCCGCCCAGCCGGCAGGACCGTGCCCGCGGGTGCGGACAAGGCCCGGGATACCGGCCGTGTCAAAGGCCGGTGCCTTGGGGTTGGTGACCAGAACCGGCACGTCGGCCGCGGCCAACATATCGAGATCGTTGGGTCCATCGCCGAGTGCCACGGTGGTGGCGAATGCATGGCCGGCCTCGGCGAGCATCGAGCAAAGCGCGGTCATCGCCGCCGCCTTGCTCGCCCCGGCCCCGAGCACGTGGTGAAAGCGGCCACCGGTAATTCGCCGCAGCCCCAGGTGGGCGAGGTCCAAGTCCAGCTCCGTCAGGCGCTCCGGTGCATCCTGCCACAGGAGGGGCTCCGAGCCGTCACGACGGTGCGCCGCCTCGGCCGCCTTGGACGCAAGCCCGGTGATCCGGGCGATGTCGGTGATGGAAAGGTCCGAGAATCCTACGAAGCGGTAGCCGCGCTCGGCTCGCAGCGCGGCCAGGGCCTGGACGATCGTGTCGTAGGCAGGCGAACGTCGTTGGGCCAGCCACGGCCCGATGGCTTCCAGGCTCGGCCCTGGGGCGGTCTCCGGCGCGAGCCCCGGCGGCAACGCCAGCAAGGTCCCGTTCTCGGAGATGACGGGGCCCTCCAGCCCCAGGTCCCGCTGCACGGCCTCGAGCTCCGCCAGCGTCTTGCTGCTGGTGAGCACCACCGGGTACCCACACTCCCGCAGACGCCCCAAGACAGATCGGGCCGGCTCCCAGCTGTAGTCGTCGTGATCCAACAGGGTCCCGTCCAGGTCCGTGAACACCAATAGTCCATCGGCGGGCCCGGCGTCGCTGAATCGGTGGGCTCGCGCACCCATTGAGGTTCCTCCCCGTGCTCATTGCGTCAGACACACTGGCAGGGGCTGTGCCAACGCGGAGAAGGCCAATCTGGGGCGCCGAGGGCCGATCTCGCCGCATCGTTCGCCCCATATCGGTGCAACGCGACCCACGCCGGTGCTCCAAGGCTGGTGCGCAGGCTCCGATACCGACCTGGCAGCCCAATCCGCCCGGCCGGTCAGCGCCCCGGCAGCATCCCTTCCCGGATCACGAACTCGGCGATGGGCAGCAGCCCTTCCCCGCTCCTCAGGTTGGTGAAGACGAAGGGCCGCTCGCCGCGCATGCGGCGGGAGTCCCGCTCCATGACCTCCAGGGAGGCGCCAACATAGGGCGCCAGGTCGATCTTGTTGATTACCAGGAGATCCGAGCGGGTGATGCCCGGCCCCCCCTTGCGGGGGATCTTCTCCCCCTCGGCCACGTCGATCACATAGAGGGTCAGGTCCGCCAGCTCCGGGCTGAAGGTGGCGGCCAGATTGTCACCGCCGCTCTCGATGAAGATCAGGTCGAGGTCGGGGAAGCGGGCCTGGAGGTCCTCCACCGCCGCCAGATTCATGGAGGCGTCCTCCCGGATGGCGGTGTGGGGGCAGCCGCCGGTCTCCACCCCGACGATGCGCTCGGGGGCCAGGGCCTGGGAGCGGATCAGGAACTCCGCATCCTCCCGGGTGTAGATGTCGTTGGTCACCACCGCGATCTCGTAGCGGTCGCGCAGGTGCTTGCACAGGGCGTCGAGCAGGGCGGTCTTGCCGGACCCCACGGGTCCGCCGACGCCCACCCGCAGGGGGGATGATTCTGACATGCCGACCTCCAGGGCCTTTGCCGCCTGCGACTCAGGAGCGGAACAGGCGGGTGTATTGGATCTCATGACGGCTGCCCGCGATGGCCAGGGCCGGGCTGGAGGCGCCGAGCGCGTCGTCGTCCAGGGTCCGGGCCCGCTCCAGGGCGCCCGGGATCTCATCGGCCAGACGCAGGAGGACCTGCTGACCCTGGGTCTGGCCCAGGGGCACGATCCTGACCGCCGCGAGGACAAGGCCCTCCAGCCAGGACCAGGCGTAGCCGGTCGCCGCGACCTCCGGGGCGATCCGCCAGGCCGCCGCCGCGAAGGCGAAGCT
>JBAPYD010000393.1:0-5332 GCA_049284555.1 Chromatiaceae bacterium
GGCCTCGATCATAAATCCGCCCAAGCCCGAGTGTGTCACTCGGTGATGGAACTGGAACTGGGGGAGATTGGCAGGATCTTCGCATTTTCATACCCTTGGAAGTGGAAGCTAACCGAGGGCCACAGAAGATGTCCGAAGATCCTGCCGCGATGGACTTTAGTCCAGATGCGGGGTGGTCGCCACCCGGCAGTGGCTGGTCGTGGCGCGGAGCGAGGCGGTGAAGCACCGCTCGCGCCTGGAGCGGGCGGAACAGCTTGAGGTCGCCACCGCCTCGTTGGCAGCCGGCCAGCCGCTGCGGCAGGTAGCCGGGGGGCTGGGGGTGGCGCGCAGCACGTTGCGTGGCTGGCGTGCGATGGTGCCATTGGATGGGATGCCGCCGGAGGTAGCGGCTTGTCTGTCCACCCCGGCGGGTGCACGGTGGCTGCACCGTCTGGTGGTGGCGATGCACCTGGTGGTCACGTTGCGTGCGGGCGCTGGGGTGCGTCTGGTGTGCGAGTTGCTGACGCTCAGTGGCCTGTCGGCCGTCGTCGGCGCCTCCTACGGCAGCCAGTATGCGGTGAATGTACAGGTGCAGGAGGCGGTGGTCGGGCAGGCGCAGCAACTGCGCTCTGCCCTCGCTGTGGACATGCCGCCGCGGGAGGTGGCGGTCTGCGAGGACGAAACCTTCCACCCCGAAATCTGCCTGGTGGCCATCGAGCCGGTCTCCAACTTCATTGTGTTGGAACAGTACGCGGCGGATCGCACGGCGGCGACCTGGACGCAGGCCCTGGAGAGGGCGCTGACGGGGTTGCCGGTCACGGTCATCCAGGGCACCAGCGACGAGGCCAAGGCGTTGCGCCGCCACATCGAGAAAGACCGCGGTGCCCAGCATGTCTCGGATCTCTTTCATGGCCAGCAGGAGGTCTCCAAGGGCACCGCCCTGCACTTGGCCCGCCAAGTCGAGCAGGCCAGCGCTGCGGTCGCGACCGCTCAGGCGCACTTGGATGCGCAACGGGCCGCCGAGCGCGCCTTCGAGGCGCAGTCGCCCCGTCCCCGCGGCCGGCCCCCGGCCTTTGCGGCCCGGACCCAAGCGGCCGTGGGCGACCTGGTCCAGGCGCAAACCGAACAGACCCAGGCATTGGAGCGTCAAAGCGAGGCCCGGGCGTCGGTCCGCGAACTGGGGACCCTGTTTCACCCCTACGACCTGGAGCACGGCCAAGTCCAACCCGTGGCGCAGATCGCCGCCCGCTTCGCTGATGTCTGGGCGCGCCTGGCGCGTCTGGCCGAGGCGGCCGACATGCCCGCGCGGGCACGCGAACACATCGCCAAGGCGCAGCGTCTGACGGTCCAATGGTTGGCCACCCTGACCTTTTTCTTTGCCACCGTACAGGCCCGGGTCGAGGCTCTGGGCCTGGCCCCCGACCTGGAGCAGGCCGTCCTGACCCAGTTGATTCCGGCCATCTACTTGGAACGTGTCGCCGGACGCAGCCAGGCCGAGACCCGACACCGACTCCAGGCGCTCAGCGCGCAGTTGCTCGATCCTTTACGCCAGCCGACCCATCCGCTACAGGCACTCGCGCCCGCCCTTCGCACACGCATCGAGGAGGTCGCCGGGGGCTGCGCCGATCTGTTCCAGCGCAGCAGTTCCTGCGTGGAAGGTCGCAACGGCCACCTGTCGCTCTATCATCACGGCTGTCATCGCCTCAGCGACCGCAAGCTGGGCGCCCTCACCGCCATCCACAACTTCCATATCCTCCGCCCCGACGGTACGACCGCCGCCGAGCGCTTCTTCGGGCAGGCCCACCCGCCGCTATTCGAGCACGTGCTCAGGCAGGTCTCTTTCCCGCCGCCGCCACGGCAGCGCCGACCGCGCCCCGCCAAGCGGCCCTATCTGACCCCATTGGCACTGGCGGCCTGACGGCGGTGGGCCGAGTTATGATCGAGGCCGGCGCAACGGTCCTGTCGGTCGAAGGAAACCTGACCGACAAGGAAAGCGGTAAGGTGCTTGCCCGTATCCGCGACGAGCGCGGAGTCTATGCCGGCGGCTTGTACACAATTGGCGCTTGGAAGACGATTTTCGACACAGTGGCGCGCGACGTGGCAAGCAACTTGGCCAATCGGCTAAAGCGCAAGGGCTTCGTTGTCGAAGTTGACAGTTGGCTAAAGCGCAATTTTTCCGTTGCGCAGGCTGACCCGCCTGGAAAACTGTATCTTGAGCCCGTGCGGGATGGCCGGCCAGACAAGCGACGTATCGGGGAGCGATTCGCCGCTTTCGGTGTCTCCATGGGAGACGTTTTTTTCTACCGGCCGGTAGCAGACTATGTCCGCGAGATGATTGAAGCTGAGATCCTGGCTGCCGGAAACCAACTTTCCGGGCGCGGTGCGGGCCGCGCAGTATCTGTTGATATTCAGCGATTCTGGGTGGATACAGAAACTACGCCACTGTATTGGGATATCAATGGGGCTGTCGAACTTGCCATCTCTGTGGCATCGGGCGAGGGAGCAGCGGCCGAGCGCCGGGATCACTTCTCCTGTAAGGCCAATGAACGTACCTACATATGGCCAACGGAGGAAATTGTCTCACGGGTCATGGATCGATGCCTGGTGAGTTTAATGCAGGACGTCCGACGATCCTCTATCTGGCGCGGCAACTAGTGCGCATCGCCCGCAGAGCCTTGCATCGCGCACGCTCGTAGTGGGTGAAGCTTCCAGCCCGGCAACTCTCGTGCGCGCGGGTAGCGACCTTCCATTTGGGGCCGGGAAGAGCCTGTTGCGGTACGGAAAGGGCGCCCGGCCTCCTTGACGGACCCCTTGCACCACCATCGGGCTGCCATGCCGAGACGGTTCATTGCGCGCGGCTGGAGGTCCGCCGCCTGACTCGGTGCCCGCGACACGCTCACCGCAGGCACGCCGGCAACGACCGCAGCCGCTCGAACGGAAACCTCAGCCGCGTCGAGCCCTCTTCGAGCAGGATCGCCTCGCCGTTGAGGGTCGGCCACCACTCGCCCTCGTACACACGCACCTCCCCCTGGATGGGAAACTCGCCAGTCGCCGTGATCAGGATGTACGCCGTCGGGTGGGCAAAGAACGCCGAGGGATAAAGATCCACCCAGACGAGCAAGGTCGTGTCTGTCACCGGTATCCGGGTATCGCCGTCGAACAATTCGTCGCTCGGTGTCAGCACGTGCGGATACGCGTACACCATAACGCCCTCGGTCACCCCGTCGTCCACCGCCATCGGGAAGCAGACCTCCCAGGGTGCCCAAGTGTACAGGTAGCTCTCGCCATCCACGTAAGGCCACCACCAGCCGTCCAGCACTCGGATCTCCCCGTCCGCCCCGATGAGGACATAGAAGGTCGGATGTGCGAAATCCGCATCCGGCATCGGGTCGATCCAGGTCACCAGCGTTTGGGTCCAGAGCGGGATGGGGGTGTAACGACCGTCGCTCAAGCGCGCCTCCGGGGGCAAGGGCTCCGGCGCGGTGTAGACGACCACATCCGGGAACCGTCGCTCCCACTTGGCGATGCCGTCCAGCGGGACGATCCCCGCGGTCAAGAGCAGCAATCCGCTCAGGATTGCGGTGAAAATACGAGATCTCTCCTTCATGACCGTCCTCCTTTCCGACTTCTTCGTTGCTCCGATGTCCGTTGGACGACCAGCGCCCCGGACTCCCAAGCGGTGAGATCGCGCCGCGACCTCACCCCTGCTTTCAATCCTAGACAGGGATTTGGGGACGTGTTGGCGGTGCCCAGGTAATCATCTACCAGGCCCCGAGGATCGCACCCGAGACGGACTTGGAACCAAGGCACGGACGGACAGTAGATCCAACCGCGCGATGGGCGGACTGGACGAGACAGAACCGCCGACAGGGCATGCAAGCCAGGGCGTTTACCCTCGGACAGAAGCGTCGGCGGCTCACCTCCAGCGGCTGAGGTGCGGTAGAGTGACCCGCGTTGGTAGCTTTTGGGGCGCGGCCTGTCCGAGTGTCTTGAGATTCATCCATAAACGGGAAAGCGCGCGAAGGCTGCGCGTCGTGCACTGGCTCCGGGACATGCTTCGGCGCGGGATCTTGGCGTTTGCGATCCTGACGGCCTTGCTCGTTATCCCGCTCCGCTGGATCGATCCTCCCACCTCGTCATTCATGCTCCAGCACAAGCTGTCGTCCCTCACGAGCGGGAGCGACACCCCCCGACTCGGGCACGAGTGGGTTGGCTGGGAGGCGATTTCGCCATACGTACCGCTGGCGGTCGTGGCGGCAGAGGATCAACGGTTTCCGAACCACGTCGGCTTCGATCTGGTGGAGGTCAAGAAGGCGTGGAGCGCCTTCCGCTCTGGTGGCCAGCTGCGGGGTGCGAGCACGATCAGCCAGCAGGTGGCAAAGAACCTCTTTCTGTGGCGAGGCAAGAACTGGGTGCGCAAGGCCCTGGAAGCCTGGTTCACGCTGGCGATCGAGCTTGCCTGGCCCAAGCGGCGCATTCTGGAGATCTATCTGAACATCGCGCAGCTCGGTTCTGACACGTACGGTGTTGGGGCCGCGAGTTGGAGATTCTTCCACCGGCCTGCCGCGGCCCTGCAGGCGAGGGATGCGGCACTTCTCGCCACGGCGCTGCCGAATCCCGAGCGATACCAGCTTGATGCTCCCTCGGCGTACATGCACCAACGTGCCACTTGGATAAGAAGCCAGATGCAGCAACTGGGTGCAGGGTATCTGGAGGGGCTCTGAGCGCCGGACGAGCGGCCACACAGACCAAGCTGTGTGCTCTGGGGCGGCTGGTGAGCCGAGGGCTGAGTGGACCGATACGACGCGTACTACCTGCGCCAGCGATCGGTTGGGTTCGTCCCAGTCCGGCGAAAATTGACCAACCAGGAGCCACTCCTCAAACTGCCTCGTGGCAAGAGGGAGAGGGGCGTGGGGACTCTCACGGGAACTGAGCGTCCACCATCACGATCCCACCATCCTCTCTCAGGTTGCCAAGCGCCGGCCCGAAACCGCAGTGCGGCCAGCCACGGTTACCCTACCTCCGCGCGAAAATCACTCACATCTCGTCTACGGCCGGTTGGATTCCCCTTCTATCGTAACCGCCCGAGCGCGCAGCCGACTGATCTCGGCCGGCGTACCGGAGAGCACAGGGCATACCTGGCAGGCGATGGGCTACGCCCTGTGCGCGGCCGAGGCCTTAGACCACGCGGAGTCGACCCGGGACCTCATCCAGGCACTAGCCCAGGACCCCAACACCGACGCCTTCGTGCGTGGGCAGTCGGCCCAGGGGATCCGTTACGTCCCGGCCCGTTGAGTGTTATCCGGAGCCGGCCGGTCCATGTCACGATCCACAGGGCGTCTCGAACCGTGTT
>JBAPYD010000394.1:0-18575 GCA_049284555.1 Chromatiaceae bacterium
CCGGGGGCACGGGCCATGTGATCGAGTTCGGCGGTGAGGCCATCCGCGGCCTCTCCGTGGAAGGGCGCTTGTCCGTCTGCAACATGGCCATCGAGGCGGGGGCCCGGGCAGGCATCATCGGCGTGGACGAGAAGACCATCGCGTACCTGAGGGGCCGCCCCTATGCGCCGAAGGGAGCGCTCTTCGAGCGGGCGGCTGCACACTGGCGCACCCTGGTGAGCGACCCCGGTGCCCGATTCGACCGGGTGGTGCGGATCCCGGCCGCCAGCATCAAGCCCCAGGTCTCCTGGGGGACCTCCCCCGAGATGGTGGCGCCGGTGGATGGGCGGGTGCCGGATCCGGCTCTGGAGCCGGACCCGGTCAAGGCGAAAGGCATGCGGCGGGCGCTCGAGTACATGGGGCTCGAGCCTGGCACCCCGATCGGGGAGATCCGGCCGGACAAGGTCTTCATCGGCTCCTGCACCAACTCCCGCATCGAGGATCTGCGGGCCGCCGCGGCGGTGGTCAAGGGACGGACGGTCGCCCCCGGTATCAAGCTCGCCCTGGTGGTCCCCGGCTCCGGCCTGGTGAAGGCCCAGGCGGAGTCCGAGGGGCTGGACCGCATCTTCACGGAGGCGGGATTCGAGTGGCGCGAGCCCGGCTGCTCCATGTGCCTCGCGATGAACGCGGACCGACTGGAGCCGGGCGAGCGCTGCGCCTCCACCTCCAACCGCAACTTCGAGGGCCGTCAGGGGCAGGGGGGGCGGACCCACCTGGTGAGCCCCGCGATGGCCGCGGCGGCCGCGGTCACCGGTCACTTCGTGGACGTGAGGGGGCTCTAGATGCAGCCGTTCGAGAATTTCACCGGGGTCGTTGCCCCCCTGGATCGGGCCAACGTCGACACCGACGCGATCATCCCCAAGCAATTCCTGAAGAGCATTCGGCGCTCGGGCTTCGGTCCCTACCTGTTCGACGAGTGGCGTTATCTCGATCATGGCGAGCCGGGGATGGATTGCTCCCAGCGGCCGCTGAACCCCGAGTTCGTCCTCAACGACCCCCGGTACGCGGGGGCGCGGATCCTGCTCGCCAGGGAGAACTTCGGCTGCGGCTCCTCCCGGGAGCACGCCCCCTGGGCCCTCGCGGATTTCGGGATCCGGGTGATCCTGGCCCCCAGCTTCGCGGACATCTTCTTCAACAATTGCTTCAAGAACGGGATGCTCCCGATCGTGCTGGAGCCGGGAGCCGTGGATCGGCTCTTCGCTCTCGCAAACGGGCCCGAGGCCCTGCGCATCGCCGTGGACCTACCCGCCCAGACGCTGACTCCAATCGGTGCCGGGGCGGACGGAGAGGCGATCGCCTTCGCGGTGGATGCCTTCCGCAAGCAATGCCTGATGGAGGGGCTCGACGACATCGGCCTGACACTCCAGCACCTGGACGCCATTCGCGCCTACGAGGAGCGGCGACGGGTGGAGGCACCCTGGCTCTTCGCCTGAGGAGATGGCGATCGAATGCCATCCTGGGATTCGATCCGCCCGGCGATCCCTCGCCCGGACGGGAAGCGCAAAAATCCGCGTTTCCCTAACCGGGCCCCAGCCGACCTTTTTTCGGAGATAGTCTGTTGACCAAACGGGTTCTCGTCCTCCCTGGTGACGGTATCGGGCCGGAGATCGTGGCCGAGGCCGTCAAGGTGCTCGATGCGCTAAACTCCGGCGGCGCCATCGCCGTGGAGCTGGAGCAGGGCCTGGTGGGCGGCGCCGCCTATGATGCCGCGGGCGACCCCCTGCCCGAGGAGACCCTGGCCGCTGCGCGGGGGGCGGATGCGGTGCTGTTGGGGGCCGTGGGGGGACCCAAGTGGGAGTCCCTCCATATCTCGAAGCGCCCGGAGAAGGGGCTGCTGGGGCTGCGCTCTGGGCTCGGCCTCTTCGCCAACCTGAGGCCGGCCATCCTCTATCCCCAGCTCGCCGGTGCCTCGACCCTCAAGCCCGAGGTGGTCTCCGGGCTCGACATCCTCATCGTGCGCGAGCTCACCGGCGGCATCTATTTCGGTGAGCCGCGGGGCGTGGAGACCTTGCCCACCGGGGAGCGCCGGGGCTTCAATACCCTCGTCTACACCGAGTCCGAGATCGAGCGCATCTGCCGCGTGGCCTTCGAGATCGCCATGAAGCGCTCCAAGCGGGTCTGCTCGGTGGACAAGGCCAATGTGCTGGAGTGCACCGAGCTGTGGCGCGAGGTGGCGACCCGGGTGGGCGCCGAGTACCCGGAGGTGGGCCTGAGCCACATGTACGTCGACAATGCGGCCATGCAGTTGGTGCGCGCACCCAAGCAGTTCGATGTGATGGTGACCACCAACATGTTCGGCGACATCCTCTCGGATTGCGCGGCCATGCTCACGGGCTCCATCGGTATGCTGCCCTCGGCGTCCCTCAATGCCTCCGGGCAGGGCATGTACGAGCCCATCCACGGCTCGGCCCCGGATATCGCCGGGATGGGCGTGGCCAATCCGTTGGCCACGATCCTCTCGGTCGCCATGATGTTGCGCTACTCGCTGGATGCCCCGTCGGCGGCGGACCGGATCGAGTCGGCCGTCTCGACCGTCCTCGATCAAGGCCTGCGAACCGCGGACATCCTGTCCGAGGGGATGCGTCCCGTCGGCACCGCCGAGATGGGTGACGCGGTGGTCGCGGCCCTGGCCTGAGGGCGTGCGCGCCGGAGATCCGGGTCCGGGGTCGAGGGGACCAGGAAGATGTTGATCAAATGCCATCCTGGCGTCTGATCAGCGAGCGTCCCGGGGCGCTCCATGTTCAATGGCTTGGGGCCCTTGAACATGCCGGGCCTTCCATGGCCTGCTCGGGAACCGCAAAGAAGCAGCGCTTCCCGAGACGGGAACGGGTGCGGATGCGGCGGTTTCGAAACGGCTCTCGGGCGCGTCGCTCGCAGCGACGCGGCTGCTGCCACTGAATTTTTCTGTCTGTGGATGTAAGGTCATGAAGCGTGTTGGTTTTGTCGGCTGGCGTGGCATGGTGGGCTCGGTCCTGATGGAGCGCATGCGCGCCGAGCGGGACTTCGATCTGATCCAGGACCCCAGCTTCTTCACCACCGGGCAGGCGGGTCAGCCGGGTCCGGACGTGGGTCATGGCGCCAAGGCGCTCATCAGCAACACGGACCTCGATGCCCTCCGCGAGATGGACATCATCGTCACCTGCCAGGGGGGCGACTACACGAAGTCGGTCCATTCCCCTTTGCGGGCAAGCGGCTGGGATGGCTACTGGATCGACGCGGCCTCCGCCCTGCGCATGGAGCCCGGGGCGACCATCATTCTGGACCCGGTCAACCGCCATGTGATCGATGCCGCCCTGGAGGCGGGGCGGCGCGACTTCATCGGCGGGAACTGCACGGTGAGCCTCATGCTCATGGCGCTGGGCGGGCTCTTCCGGGAGGGCCTGGTGGAGTGGATCAGCGCCATGACCTATCAGGCCGCCTCCGGCGCCGGGGCCAAGAACATGCGGGAGCTGCTGGTCCAGATGGGGGCGCTGCACGGAAGCGTGAGCCACCTGCTGGAAGACCCCGCCTCCGCCATCCTGGCCATCGACCAGGCCGTGACCGACGCCATGCGCTCGGATTCCTTCCCCGTCGCCAACTTCGGGGTGCCCCTCGCGGGCAGCCTGATCCCCTGGATCGACACCCAGCTTCCGAACGGCCAGAGTCGGGAGGAATGGAAGGGGCAAGCGGAGACCAACAAGATCCTGGGACTGAGCGAGTCGCCGATCCCGGTGGATGGGCTCTGCGTTCGGGTGGGCGCCATGCGCTGTCATAGCCAGGGGCTCACCATCAAGCTGACGCGCGACGTCTCCGTTGCGGAAGTCGAGTCCATCATCGCTTCCGCCAACGATTGGGTGCGGGTCGTTCCAAACGATCGGGAGCGCACGGTTCGGGAGCTTTCCCCGGCGGCGGTCACCGGCAGACTGGAGATACCGGTCGGGCGGCTGCGCAAGATGAACCTGGGTGAACGCTACCTCTCGGCCTTTACGGTGGGTGATCAGCTGTTGTGGGGGGCGGCGGAGCCCCTGCGCCGTATGGTGCGGATCCTGCTGGAGTCGGCCTGACGCCCGGTCCAAGTTCTTGTCCATCGGCTCCCGGGAGATACGCGAGATCGTGGCAACCCAGGAGGATTCTCACGGAAACTTTGGGTCCGTGGCGGTAGGCGAAGTCGGCTAATATCCGGACATCTCGGGCTTTACCGATGGATCCCGCTCCCCGCACGGGTTCGGGGTTATCCCGCTCTTCAGAGCTGCCCGTCCACGAAAATCGAGCGATCCGGCGAGTGCGGTTGGCCCTGTGGTGATCCGTCGTCATGCCATGATGGCAGCCGATCGGTGCCTGCTTCGGGGGCCTTGCCGTCGCCATGTCCGCTCGTCTGCCCGCGTCAAACAATTGGCGGCGCCTCCCGATAACACCAGATTAGCGGGATAGACGCACATTCCGGGTGGTCTAGATGAGCTATATAGGGCTCTCGAATACCGTCCGGCGGATGGCCCCTTTGGCCCATCCGATGCCTCTGGAACGCGAATTCCGTATCCTCCGGTGGGGGCGCGTTCATTGCCTGGCGCTTGAGGGTGGAGGATGTCTAGCAAGTTTTCCCCTGATGCACACCGTTTGCCCCTGATGGGGTCAGCCTTCGCCCTTGCCTTGGTGGTCGCAGATGTGCACGCCCTGGGCGTTGGGGGGCTGCGCGTCCAGTCAGCCCTGAACCAGCCCTTCGTTGGCGAGATCGCGCTGCTCGACGTCAAGTCCAGTGAGCTCGACACGGTCAAGGTCCAGATCGCTTCGGCCGAGGAGTTCAGCAAGGCGGGGTCCGAGCGATACCACTACCTCACTGGGCTCCGCTTCAGCCCCCAGGTCTCCCCTCGCGGTGAGACGGTCATCCGGGTTACCAGTCGGGACCCCATCCGGGAGCCCTACATGGACTTTCTCCTGGAGGTCACTTGGCCCGAGGGGCGCCTGGTCAAGGGATACACGGTCCTCCTGGACCCGCCCGTCACAAACGCAGGCAAGGCAGGCCGGATCGAGCAGCCCGTGGTTGCGCCACCCGCTTCGCACGACAGGCGCCAGGCGGACACAGGTTCGAGGGCGCCTCAGTCAGCATCCCCTCAGAGGCAGTCGGCACCGCCCTCTCCAAAATCCCAGCCGGCGCCCACTGCCACGGCCTCGATCGGGGAGGTTGGTGGCTTCCCCAAGGAGATCGGACCGGTTCCGCGCGGGGGTGGGCTCTGGCGCTTGTCGACCAGGCACGCCCCGGCGGGGGCCACCGCCGCTCAAACCGCGATGGCCCTGTACCGCAACAACCAAGACGCCTTCGTGAATGGGGATATCAACCGATTGCGCGTCGGCAAGATACTGACGATACCCAGCGCGGCTGAGCTGTTCGTCCTCGGGCCCGAGGCGGCCGACCGGGAGTTTGCGGCCGCCCTGCGTGGCGAGAAGGTGCGTCGCACGCCGATCGCCGACACCACGCCCCCAGGGCCCGAGTCCAAGCCGCGGCTCAAGATTGCCGGCGCGGCTCCGGACGGGTCTGCCCCGGGTGTGCTCGGCGCCCAGGCCGAGGAGCCCTCGCAGACCGTGCAGGAGGAACTGCTCCTTGTGCGCGAGACGAGCGAGAGCACCCGCCAGGAGACCGCGGAGCTTCGAGATCGCATCCGGGAGTTGGAGGCGCAGCTCGCGGGGATCCAGCGGCTCTTGCGGCTGCGGACGGCGGAGCTCGCCCGTATCCAGGGTGTGCCCGACGTGGCAGCGGGGGCGCCGTTCGCTTCGGAGGACGCATCCAAGGATCTCCCTGTGCCGGTTGGTATCGCGCCCGTCGAGGTCGAGACGCCCGCGTCTTCGGCTCCGCTGGTGGACCAGCCGGCGGGTCAAGCCGATGCGGCGGCGCTCGAGGCGGCGCTGGCGGCTTCCGACCCCGCTTTTGCCTCCCAGGTGGATCCGGAGGCGCCGAACCTCGTCAGCCCGGGCGAGCCCTGGGATATGCCCGCTCTCGCTTCGGCTTTCGGGGATCAGGAAGAGAGCTTGGGGTCGTCGATCGCGGGCCTGCAGTCGGAGACCGACGGGGGACCCGCCTCCAACGCAGTGCCAGAGGTCGAGCAGTCTCTGGAGCCAGCGGCTATGGGGGCTCCCACAACATCCGAGCCGCAACAGGCGGCGGCGGAGCCCGTGTCCGCGCCAGCCTCGTCGGAGCCGACCCAGCAGGTTGGCAACGCGATGTCGCTGCCTTGGCGCGACCTCATGGTGCCACTTGCCGGTGCGGCCGGCGTTACCGCGCTTGGCATCGGTGCCCTGGCCTGGGTCAGGGTGCGGCGGCGCTCCCGGGCAGAGCGCGCGTTGGAGTCCGATCTCACGGAGCCGAGCCTGAAGGCCGCCGACGCGAACGCACGCCAGACCGGGGAACAGGCCGGCCCCGGCGGCGCACCGCAGGTGTCAGGAGACTCCGGCGATATCGCGGCGCTTGCCGTATCCCCTCCGTCGATCTTTTCCGCCCTTGGGCGCTCCCATGCCGATTCGGACGAGCCCGATGCACTGTCGGAGGCGGACATCTACATCGCCTACGGACGCTATCGGGAGGCCGAGGAGCTCCTCCGCGAGGAGATTCGGCGCACTCCGGAACGTACCGACCTCAAGTACAAGCTGGCCGAGTCCTATCATGGCGCCAAGAACCACGCGGCGTTGGAGGGGCTCTTGGAGGACATGCGGAGAGCGGGCGAGGATCGGCTCCACCCGGAGCGCTGGCAGCGTCTCGTGGACTCGGTCAAGACCGTCCAGGTAGGGGCGCGGGATGGTGGTGTCCTCGCACCAGGCCTCGCTCGGGTCGCCCCTGCAGTGCCCGGGCGGCTCGACCCTCACCCCGATGACTCCCTGGTGCTGGACATCGAAGACTCCCCTGGCCGGGAAGGAGGCGAGGGGCGGCGAGGGGAGGCGACGGATGGCCCTGCAACCGCCGCCGAGCCGCCTCAGCGGGACCGGAGCGTCTTGGGCGCGTCCAGGCCTGCCCCCGACCCCTTGGATGACCTGCAGCGCTTGTCGCTGGAGCTCGACGTCGGTCCCCAATCGCTGGACCTCGATGTCCAGCCGGAATCGGTGGGACTGGACGAGCCCTCGGAGCCGGGCGGGGACGAGACACTGGGTGGCGTCTCCGATCTCGAACTCACCATCGACGACCTGCGGGCGGCCAGTGAACTCGACCTGCGGTCCTTTGGGGACTCCCGCCCCTCGGTTGCAAAGCACGCGGACGAGCCTCAGTCGCGGCGCGAGGGGGCCACGGGCAGCGGTTTCGGAAGCCATCCACCCAAGCTTTCGATCGTCACCAGCGGAGGCGCGCGCGTCGATGAGGATCCGGTTCTAGGCGGACTGGACGAGGTGGGCTCCAGTGACCTCCTGTCCTCCCAGTGGCAGATGGACTCGGGGCTCTGGGACGAGAACGCCACCAAGCTGGACCTGGCCAGGGCCTACGTGGAGATGGGGGATTCGGACTCCGCAAAGGGAATTCTCGAGGAGGTCGTCGATGAGGGCAACGACGAGCAGCGCGGCGAGGCCGCCCAGATGTTGCGGGCCTTGGGCTGATCACGCGCTCGTGTCGAGTCCGTCAGGTGTCCAGGGGTCTCCGGAGCGAGAGTCTGCCCCCCCTGCCATCCCCTCCCGGTTTCGGGTCGCGATGGGGATTGAGTACGACGGCACGGGTTTCCACGGTTGGCAGGCCCAGGAGGCGGGTGTGCGGACCGTGCAGTCGGTTTTGGAGCAAGGGATTGCCAGGGTCGCGGATCATGCCGTGCGAGTCCACTGTGCGGGTCGCACGGACGCCGGGGTCCACGCGTTCGAGCAGGTGATCCACTTCGATACCCCCTCCGTCCGCCGTGTGCGTGCCTGGGTGCTGGGGGTCAACGTCAACCTGCCGGCGGATTGCTGTGTCCGGTGGGCCCAGGAGGTGGATCCCGGCTTCCATGCCCGGTTCTCCGCCACCGCCCGTCATTACCGGTACCGTATCCTGAATCGTCCAGCCCGCTCGGCCCTGGAGCGGGATCGGGCCCTCTGGGTCCACCAGGCCCTGGATCTGGACCGGATGTCGGAGGCGGCATCCCATCTAGTCGGGGAGCACGACTTCTCGAGCTTCCGGGCCATGGCCTGCCAGGCCAAGAGTCCGATTCGCCGAGTTCACTATCTGAATCTGGAGGCGCGCGGCGGGCTCATCGATCTGCGCATCGGGGCCAACGGATTTCTCCACCACATGGTGCGCAATATCGTGGGGGTCCTGGTTGCCGTCGGACGCGGTGAGGCCCCGACGGCCTGGCCCCTCGAGTTGCTGGAGGTCCGCGACCGCACCCTCGGCGGCGTGACGGCCCCGCCCCAGGGGCTGTTTTTCGTGCGTGCCGACTATCCTCCGAGCTTCCAACTACCCCAGGCGTCCCCTGAGGACCTCCCGCTCCCCTGAGCCACTCGCCAAATCGGCCCGCCGGTGGCACCCTAGCCCTCAAGTCCGGCGAGGACCGACCTTGCCGGTGCCGCGTTCCTTGGAACATGCCCCGCATCAGTTACGCCTGCTTCCCGACGCGATGCCACTACAGATTCTTATTCGCGTTCATTCGCGGACCGATCACTCCGGATTCGCCTCACCGCTCGCCCATGACGCGAACCCGGGTTAAGATCTGCGGGCTTACGCGTGCAGAGGACGTGGACGCGGCCGTGGCGGCCGGCGTCGATGCCGTCGGGTTGGTCTTCCACCCGGTGAGTCCGAGGGCCGTGACCGCGGAGCAGGCGGCGAGCCTCTGCGAGCGACTGCCGCCCTTCGTGGCCGCCGTCGGTCTCTTCGTGGACGCCACCGAGTCCCAGATCCGGGCGGTGGTCGATCGTGTCCCCTTGGACCTGCTTCAGTTCCACGGCGACGAGCCGCCGGGTGTCTGCGGGTGTTTTGGGCGGCGCTGGATCAAGGCGATCCGGATGCGCCCAGGCCTTGATCTGGTGGCCCAAGCCCGGACCTACAGAGGCGCGGCGGGACTCCTCCTGGATGCCTTCGACCCCGTGCTCGCGGGGGGGACTGGGCGGACCTTCGACTGGGGGCGCATTCCCTCCGGTCTCGAGCTGCCCATCGTCTTGGCGGGGGGCCTCCGGCCGGAGAATGTGGCCGAGGCCATTCGCCGGGTGCGTCCGTTCGCGGTGGACGTGAGTGGCGGGGTCGAGTCGGCCAAGGGCATCAAGGACCCGGTGAAGATTTCAGCATTTTTGAGTGGGGTACGCGATGGCGACAGCACCCGAGACCTTCCTTGATCCGGCACCTGGGTGGGCTGCCTGGGCCGACTCCGGCGGCTACCACTGGCCGGATCGGAACGGACACTTCGGTTCCTACGGTGGGATGTTCGTCCCGGAGACCCTCATGCATCCCCTCGAGGAGCTGAAGGCCGCCTACGAGCGTTACCGAAAGGAGCCAGAGTTCCAGGCGGAGCTCGATGCGGACCTGCGGGACTACGTGGGCCGGCCCTCCCCCATCTACCATGCGGAGCGCTGGAGCCGGGAGCTGGGCGGCGCCCAGATCTTCCTCAAGCGAGAGGATCTGAATCACACCGGTGCCCACAAGGTGAACAACACCATCGGCCAGGCGCTGCTCGCCAGGCGCATGGGCAAGAACCGGATCATCGCCGAGACGGGGGCGGGTCAGCATGGGGTGGCCACCGCCACCGTGGCCGCTCGGCTGGGACTGGAGTGCGTGGTCTACATGGGTGAGGTGGACGTGGCCCGACAGGAGGCGAACGTCTACCGCATGCGCCTCCTGGGTGCCCAGGTCGTCTCGGTCAAGTCCGGCTCCCGAACCCTGAAGGATGCCCTGAATGAGGCCATGCGGGACTGGGTCACCAACGTCGACAGCACCTTCTACATCATCGGCACCGTCGCCGGGCCCCATCCCTACCCGGCCATGGTGCGGGATTTCCAGACGGTCATCGGCCGCGAGGCGCGGGTCCAGATGCTCGAGCGCACCGGTCGCCTTCCCGATGCCCTGGTCGCCTGCGTTGGGGGGGGGTCCAACGCCATTGGTCTCTTCTATCCCTTCCTCGAGGACGCGCAGGTTGCCCTTTACGGGATCGAGGCGGCGGGGGAAGGGCTAGACACCGGGCATCACGCGGCGCCCCTGTGCGCGGGGCGGCCGGGTGTCCTGCACGGCAACCGTACCTATCTCATGGAGGACCGCAACGGTCAGATCATCGAGACGCACTCGGTCTCCGCGGGCCTCGACTACCCGGGCGTGGGGCCGGAGCACGCCTGGCTCAAGGACACGGGCCGAGCCCGATACGAGGCGATCACCGATGCCGAGGCCCTGGCCGCCTTCCATGCGCTGACCCGCACCGAGGGGATCATCCCTGCCCTGGAGTCCAGCCATGCCCTTGCCTATGTCACCAAGCTGGCGCCCACCCTGGGTCGAGACCGGACCATCCTGGTGAATCTTTCGGGTCGGGGTGACAAAGACATGCACACCGTCGCACGCCAGGAGGGCCTCACCCTGTGAGTCGTATCGCCACCCGATTCGAGGCACTCAAGGGTCGAGGGCGCACCGCCCTGATTCCCTTCGTGACCGCTGGTGACCCGGACCCCGTCGTGACCGTCCCCTTGATGCACGCGATGGTCGAGGCCGGCGCAGACCTGATCGAGCTGGGCGTCCCCTTCTCGGATCCCATCGCCGATGGTCCCGTGATCCAGCGGGCCACCGAGCGGGCCCTGGCCAAAGGCGTCTCCCTGGGCGACGTCCTGGAGATGGTGCGCGCCTTCCGCGCCGAGGACACGGAGACGCCGGTGGTCCTCATGGGCTACCTCAACCCGATCGAGGTCATGGGTTACGAGACCTTCGCTGCCTCGGCGCGCGAGGCCGGGGTGGATGGCGCCCTGGTGGTGGACGTCCCCCCCGAGGAGGGCCACGGCCTGGTCGAGGCCTTGCGGGCCCAAGGGTTGGACCTGGTCTACCTCCTGGCGCCGACCTCCACGGAGCACCGGATCGCCCTGATCGGCGAGGTCGCCTCGGGCTTTGTCTACTACGTCTCCGTCAAGGGGGTGACCGGGGCCGGCCATCTGGATCTGGACTCGGTCGCTGAGAAGGTCGGGGGTATCAGGGCGCGTATCCCCTTGCCGGTGGGGGTCGGTTTCGGCATCAAGGACGCGGAGACCGCCGCCCGAGTCGCCGGGCTGGCGGATGCCGTCATCGTCGGCAGCGCCATCGTGGCTCGCATCGAGGAGGCGGCGGACACCCCCGAGCGTATCCCCGCCCTCATCGGCGACTTTCTGCGCGGCCTGCGAGCCGGCATCGACGTCGCAGATTCCGGGGACGACAGATGAGCTGGTTCGAGAAGCTGATGCCGACTCGCATCCGCATCGAGGCGAGTCACAAGCGGGCGGTCCCGGAGGGGATCTGGGCCAAGTGTCCCGGCTGCAATGCGATCCTCTATCGGGCCGAGCTGGAGCGCAACCTGGAGGTCTGCCCCAAGTGCACCCACCACAACCGCATCCGCGCCCGGCGGCGGATCGATACCTTTCTGGATCCCGAGCCTCGGGAGGAGATCGGCGCGGATACGGAGTCCGTTGACCCTCTCAAGTTCAAGGACCTGAAGAAGTACAAGGACCGCCTCGCCCAGGCCCAGAAGCAATCCGGGGAGAAAGAGGCCCTGATCGTGGTGCGCGGCCGTCTCAAGGATGCCCCCGTGGTGGTGGCCGCCTTCGAGTTCGAGTTCATGGGGGGCTCCATGGGGTCGGTGGTCGGGGAGCGCTTCGTGCGCGGTGTCGAAGCCGCCCTCGAGCACGGCTGCCCCCTCGTCTGCTTCTCGGCGAGCGGCGGGGCCCGCATGCAGGAGAGCCTCTTCTCGCTGATGCAGATGGCCAAGACCAGCGCCGCCCTGGCGCAGCTGCGGGAGCAAGGTCTGCCATTCGTCTCGGTCATGACGGATCCCACCATGGGGGGGGTGTCGGCGAGCCTTGCCATGCTGGGGGACATCAACATCGCCGAGCCGGGGGCCCTGATCGGGTTCGCCGGTCCCCGGGTCATCGAACAGACGGTGCGCGAGAAGCTCCCGGACGGCTTCCAGCGCAGCGAGTTCCTGCTGGGGAAGGGGGCCCTCGACATGATCCTGGACCGCCGGGACCTGCGTGAGCGCATCGCCGAGCTGCTCTCCATTCTGATGCGCCAGCCCCGTCATTGAAGACCCTCGATGACTGGCTCGCGTGGCAGTCCACCCTCAATCCCAAGCGGATGGAGCTCGGCCTGGAGCGCGTCACCCGGGTATGGGACAGGCTCGGCCCCGGGGACCTGGGATTTCCTGTCATCACCGTGGGGGGGACCAACGGCAAGGGCTCCTGCGCCGCGCTCATCGAGGCCATGGCCGAGGCGGCGGGATACCGCACCGTCTGCTATAGCTCGCCCCATCTGCTGCGCTACAACGAGCGGATCCGCATCGCCGGGACCCCCGTTGCCGATGCCGACCTGTGCCATGCCTTCGAGCAGGTCGAGGCCGCCCGTGGCGAGATGCCCCTGACCTATTTCGAGTTCGGCACGCTGGCCGCCCTGCGGCTCTTCGTCGAGTCGGCTCCAGATCTCGCGATCCTCGAGGTGGGGCTCGGGGGCCGCCTGGATGCGGTGAACCTCGTCGATGCGGACGTCTCGGTGGTCACCTCCGTGGGCCATGATCACCAGGACTGGCTGGGGGACACCCTGGAGGCCGTTGCCGTGGAGAAGGCGGGCATCTTCAGACGGGGGCGGCCGGCCATCATCGGCCAGCCCGATGCCCCGGCGCGGTTACGTCGCGAGGCCGAGGGCCTGGGGGCCCAGGTGATGCAGGTGGGCCGCGAGATCCGGGTGACGCCCGAGGGGGGCGGCGGCTGGATCTGGCACGGGCCTGCGGGTGAGCGATTCGCCCTTCCCGCCCCACGCATGCGGGGACAGGTGCAGTACCACAATGCCGCCGCCGCCATCGCGGCCTTGCGTTGCCTGGGCCAAGAACTGCCCCTCTCCCGCGAGGCGATCCGCAGGGGGCTGGGTCGTGCCTGGCTCCCCGGGCGTTTTCAGGTCATCCACCGGGAGGTCACCTGGATCCTGGACGTCGCTCACAACCAGGAGGCGGCCGAGGTCCTGGCGGCGAACCTCAGCTCCCTCGGGTGTCCGGGTCGGCTGCGGGCCGTCTTGGCGGTGCTCGGCGACAAGGATCCAGAGGCCGTCGCGGGACCGTTGGTGCCATGGGTCGACACCTGGTACCTCAGCGAAAGCGACGACCCCCGGGCCATGCCGGCGACGCGACTCGCCCAGCGCCTCGCGGGGATCCTCGCGGATGCCGAAACGCAGGTCCTGCCTGGCCTGCCGCGCGCCCTGGCGTCCGCGCTGGCCGACTCCGCCCCCGGGGACTGTCTAGTGGTCTTCGGTTCGTTCACGACCGTCGAGGCGGCGTTGCGCCGGGTAGGCGCGGACCCATCGGCTGGTATACTGCTGAACTGAAGGCCGCCTTGGATGATTCAAGGCGCCCGTGCAGGCCCTGAACCGCCTGCCCTCTTCAAGTTTTCACGTGTTGGAGGCTTAGAGCCGATCGGAATGCGAGTGCTTGGGGTTGGCGGCTCGAGGGGCACCGCGGAAGGGGCTTTTCGGGGTCCCGTTGCGCGTATCGTCCCGCGTCGCCCGCGATTTCGATTGAGCCTTGGTTGAGGACCTATGCGAGAAGGTGCCAAGCAACGGTTGGTTGGAGCGGCGGTCGTGGTCGCCCTGGTGGTGATCTTCGTGCCTATGCTGTTCGAGGAGGAGGCTCCCGACTCGGCGCCCTCGGACCAGTTGGCGATCCCCGAGGAGCCCTCCTTTGAGCCAGACCTGAAGTCGGAGGTCTTCCTGGGGCCCCAGGATTCCGGCGTCGGTGGTTTCGATCCGGGGGGGGAGCGAGAAACCCGACCGCTCGCACTGCCTCCGCCCGGCGATCTCGACGCGGCCTCGGTTGCGGACGTTCCCGCGGAGGCGACCGGTGGGCGGGAGCCGGACCCTGACGGGGAGACGACCTCCCCGATCGTCGAGGAGCCGCTCCCGTCACCCGTTGACGCCCCGGTGATCGAGCCCTCGCCCGCGCGGAGTGCCCGGGACGGCATGCCCTCCTGGGTGGTTCAGGTGGCGAGTCTGAGGACCCCGGAGGCAGCCGGCGAGCTGGAGGCCAAGCTGCGCAAGGCGGGGTTCTCCGCCTTCGTGGAGCAGGCGGAGGTGAGGGGGAAGCAGTACTACCGCGTGCGTGTTGGCCCCGAGGTGGATCGGGCCAACGCCGAACGCGTCGCCGCCCGTCTGCGGGAGCAGCAGAAGCTCGACACCCTGATCCAGAACTATCCTTGACAGCCCGGACCGAACGGGCAGGCGCCATGACGCTCATCGATCTCGCCTTCATCGCGGTCATCTTGGTTTCGGCACTCATCGGTATGGCGCGTGGGCTGACACGCGAGATGCTCTCCCTACTCGCGTGGGTTGCCGCCCTGGGGCTGGCCTGGCTCTATCACAAAGAGGTCGCGGAGCTCCTGGTCGCCCAGGTCGCCCAGCCCTCGGTGCGGTTGGGCGTCGCCTTCGTCGCCATCGTCCTGCTGGTGCTGATACTGGGGGCCGTCGTGGGGTCCCTCCTCAGCCTGGGGATCCACAAGGCCCACCTGGGTGGGGTGGATGGGGCCTTCGGATTCGTCTTCGGCGCTGCCCGAGGCGCCCTCCTGGTGGCCATGGCGGTCTACCTGGCAAGCCTGACGCCCATGCCCGAAGAGAGCTGGTGGAAAGACTCCCAGACGATTAGCCAGTTCCAGGCGATGGCCCATTGGGTGCTCAGTCTGGTGCCTTCGGGGCTGCAGGAGCAACTCGGGCGGGTGTGAAAGGGTCCTTGCCCTGGTTGGGCTCAATCCGTCCCGGCGGGGAACCTAGCCGGGTCCAGTGTTGCTAAGCCGCCGTCAGAGGGAAGCTGGGCGCCCTTGTGGCAGGTCTTTCGGCGGCGGTTGGTAGGCGAACGAGGTTCCCATGTGCGGCATCGTCGGCATCGTCGGTAAGGGTCTGGTCAACCAATCGCTCTACGACGCCTTGCTGGTGCTCCAGCACCGGGGTCAGGATGCGGCCGGCATTGTCACCTGCGAGGGGGACCGGCTGCACCTGCGGAAGGACAATGGACTGGTGCGGGACGTCTTTCGCACCCGCAACATGATCCAGTTGCGCGGCACCATGGGCATCGGGCATGTCCGGTATCCGACCGCCGGGGCGGCAAGCTCCGCCGAGGCCCAGCCCTTCTACGTGAACTCCCCCTATGGCATCGCGCTTGCCCACAACGGCAATCTGACCAATGCGGACGACCTGACGCGCGATATCTACGTCGACGACCTGCGTCATCTCAACACCGATTCGGATTCGGAGATCCTCCTCAACGTCTTTGCCCATGAGCTGCAGCTCCAGGGCAAGCTCCGGATCGACGAACAGGACGTCTTCCGGGCCGCGGCGGGGGTTCACCGGCGTTGCCGGGGCGGCTACGCGGCCGTGGCCATGATCCCCGGGTTCGGCATCTTCGGCTTCCGGGACCCCCACGGGATCCGCCCTCTGGTCTACGGCCGGCGGGAGACCGACGAGGGGACCGACTACATGATCGCCTCCGAGTCCGTCGCCCTGGACACCCTGGGCTTCACCCTCATCGCGGACGTGGCGCCGGGCGAGACGGTCTTCGTGAGCGTGGATGGCCACATCTACACCCGCCAGTGCACGGTCGCGCCCGTTTTGTCGCCCTGTATCTTCGAGTTCGTCTACTTCGCCCGCCCGGACTCGATCATCGACAACATCTCCGTTTACAAGGCCCGCTCACGCATGGGCAAGCGGCTGGCCTCGAAGATCCGGCGGGAGTGGTCGGCGCTCGGAATCGATGTGGTCATCCCCATCCCCGACACCAGCCGCACTGCCGCACTCCAGCTCGCCAACCAGCTCAACGTTCCCTACACGGAGGGGTTCATCAAGAATCGCTACATCGGGCGGACCTTCATCATGCCGGGGCAGAAGGTGCGCAAGCAGTCCGTGCGCCAGAAGCTCAATGCCATCGACCTGGAGTTCAAGAAGAAGAATGTCCTCTTGGTGGATGACTCCATCGTGCGCGGAACGACCTCCCAGCAGATCATCCAGATGGCCAGGGACGCGGGCGCCAATCGGGTCTTCTTCGCCTCGGCGGCGCCGCCGGTGCGCTTCCCCAACGTCTACGGCATCGATATGCCGGCGGCCAGCGAGCTGGTGGCTTACGGGCGCTCCGATGAGGAGGTGGGGCGAGTCTTGGGGGCCGATGCCCTGATCTATCAGGACCTGCCCGATCTGATCGAGGCGGTCCAGAAGAAGGGCAAGAGTCACGTCGACCGTTTCGACTGCTCCGTCTTCGACGGGGACTATGTGACGGGTGACGTGACCACCGACTATCTCCGGAACCTGGAGGCCAACCGCAACGACCACGCCAAGGAGAACCGCTCCCGGCACAGCGAGACCGTCATTGAGCTCCACAACACCGCCTGAGGCCCCGGCGGCTGCGGGGTCCGCGGATCCTGGCGAATTGGACTTCGCCACCCGGGCCGTCCGGGTGGGGCATCACCGCACCCCCGAGGGCGAGCAAGGCGAGCCCATCTTCACCACCTCGAGCTACGTCTTTGCGAGTGCCGCCGAGGCTGCGGCCCGTTTCTCGGGCGAGGCCCAAGGCAACATCTATTCCCGCTTCACCAACCCCACCGTGCGGGCCTTCGAGGAGCGTCTGGCCAGTCTGGAGGGGGGGGAGTCCTGCGTGGCTACCGCCTCCGGCATGGCGGCCATCCTGGCCACCTGCATGGGACTGCTGAAGGGGGGGGACCACATCGTCGCCTCCCGGAGCATCTTCGGAAGCACCACGATCCTCTTCAACAAGTACCTGGCGCGCTTCGGGATCGCCACCAGCTATGTCTCCCTCGGTGAGCTGGATGCCTGGGAGGCCGCGATCCGTCCCGAGACGCGTCTCCTGTTCTGCGAGAGCCCGTCCAACCCGCTGACGGAAATGGTGGACCTGGCCGAGCTGGGCACGATCGCCCGTCGTCACCGCTGTCTACTGGTGGTGGACAACTGTTTCTGCACCCCGGCCCTTCAGAGACCCCTGGAGCTGGGGGCAGACCTGGTGATCCACTCCGCCACCAAGTACCTGGACGGTCAGGGCCGCTGTCTGGGCGGCGCCGTGGTGGGGGACCGCAAGTTGGTGGGGGAAGAGGTCTTTGGCGTGCTGCGCACCGCGGGCCCCAGCCTCAGTCCGTTCAACGCCTGGGTCTTCCTCAAGGGGCTTGAGACCCTGGAGCTGCGCATGCAGGCCCATTCCCGCGCGGCCGCGGCCCTTGCCGACTGGCTGGCGGCGCAGCCGGCCGTGGATCGGGTGTATTACCCGGGCCGCCCGGAGCATCCGCATCATCACCTGGTGGGGAGGCAGCAGGCCACGGGCGGCGGTATCGTCGCCTTCGAGGTGCGGGGCGGACGACCCGGGGCCTGGGGCCTGATCGACGCCACCCGGCTGCTCTCCATCACGGCCAACCTGGGCGACACCAAGACCACCATCACCCATCCCGCCACCACCACCCATGGACGCCTGACCCCTGAGGAACGCGAGGCGGCAGGGATACGAGAGGGCCTGGTGCGGGTGGCGGTGGGGCTCGAGTCGGTCGCCGACATCCAGGCGGACTTGGCCCGGGGCCTGGCCCTGGTGTCATCCTTGCCCGCCGTGCCTTAGGGCCCGCGAACGAGCGCGGAAGGGCGCCAATGGGGCCTGGCGGATCAACGGGCGGGCAGGGGCTGCGCGAGACGGAGCCGGCAGAGGATCTGGAGACCCTGCGGGCCAAGTGGGACCAGCGCCATGGAGCCGCTGACGTCCTCCCGGAGCCGCCCCTGGTCCTGCGGGAGAATGCGCACCTGTTGCCCGCGCCAGGCCCATCGCCGGCCTTCCAGCGGGGCGAGGCCCTGGACCTGGCCTGCGGGCTCGGGGCCGGTGCACTCTGGCTGGCGCGGCGGGGATACCATGTCAGCGCCTGGGACCTCTCACCGGTGGCGATCCAACGGCTCTCGACCTCGGCCCGGGAGCGGCGACTACCCGTGGTCGCGTCCGTGCGCAACCTGGTCTCCGCGCCGCCCCCGCCCGAGCATTTCGACCTGATCCTGGTCGCCCACTTCCTCGACCGTGGGCTCTGCCCGGCCATCGCCCGCGCCCTGCGCCCTGGGGGCCTGCTCTTCTACCAGACCTTCAGCAGGGAGGCGGTGAGTGATCGTGGACCTCCGAATCCCGCCTATCGCCTCGGCCCGAACGAGCTTCTGGACCTGTTCCGTGGTCTGGTCGTTCGCGCCTACCGGGACGAGGGGCGGCTGGGTGACCTCGGCCGGGGCACCCGAGACCTCGCCTTGCTCGTCGCGCAACGGGCGGTCGAGGATCCGGGCGGTTAGCCCGACTTCCGCAACTCGACCTGCAATCGGCCCAATGTTGCGGCCAGCAGGTCACGTAACCCGCTGATTGTGCGTCTCCGGACAGCGGAAAACGGGCGAAAAGCGCGTGTAGTGCCGACCTACC
>JBAPYD010000395.1:0-2062 GCA_049284555.1 Chromatiaceae bacterium
GTGTCGCCCTCACCAAAGGGGCCATGCGCGAGGTGGAAGCGAGGCTGCTGCGCAACCCGGAGCTGCCCAAGTGGGATATCCTGATCCGACCCGCTTGTTTGGTATGAAAGAACGCGGAAATCACCTAGGACGTCCATTATAGGGCGGGGGCTCGACGAGCCCATCGTTTGCAGGGGTCGAGAGGGGTGTTCGTCAGCGGCACTCGGCCTGGCGATATACACTCAGACCAGGCCATGGGGTCCCCGAGCCGTCGGGGGCTCCGTGGCCATGACCGGGCGCCGGGCTCGGCGGATGCCGCCGGCGCCGCATTGCCCACTGTGCCGGCGTCGCCGGCCCAACCTCGGGAGAACCGATCATGCCCACCTGGATCCTGGTCGCGGACGCCAGCCGCGCCCGTATCTTCGCCGCCGAGAAGGCCCTGAGTCCCCTGGAGGAGATCCGCGCCCTGACGTCGCCGGAGGGACGGCTCCACGAGGGAGACCTGGTGTCGGACAAGGGGGGGAGGGATCGCAATCCCGGTGTGGGTGCGCACGGATTCAACGTCGAGGACGAGCACAAGCAGGACAACGCGGAGCGCTTCGCCGCCCAGGTGTGTCATGAGCTGGAGGCCGCCCGTAACGCCGGGGAGTTCCGCAAGCTCTATGTGGTGGCCGCCCCGGGCTTCCTGGGGATGCTGCGTCGCCACCAGTCCAGTCCCCTGCGCCAGATGGTCGCGGGCGAGGTGGACAAGAACCTGTCGACCCAGGACCCGGCCAGCATCCGCAAGTGCCTGCCGGACTATCTCTGAATCCTGACGCGAGCCGCCCGGCGGCGGCCGGACGTTCCGCGCCGCCATGGGCATCGCCGCCCGAATCCCACATCGACCTATGGTAGCCTCTGGGGTGAGCGGGCCCGGGCCGAGGCCCGGGCCGAGATGCAGTCGCCCGACGGAGTCCCGCCATGACCCACCGAAGCTTCGACACCATCGTCATCGGCACGGGCCCGGGCGGCGAAGGGGCGGCCATGAAGCTCGCGAAGGCCGGTCAGCGGGTGGCGGTGGTCGAGGCCCACGGCAGCGTCGGCGGGGGCTGTACCCATTGGGGCACGATTCCCAGCAAGGCCCTGCGCCAGTCCATCCAGACCCTGGCGGACTATCGGCGCAATCCGCTGTTCCAGCGCATCCGCAGCCAGCTGGAGGTGGAGTTCCCGGACCTGTTGCGGGCGGCCGACGGGGTCATCAACGACCAGGTCCGCACCCGCTACCGCTACTACCAGAGGAACCGCGTGGAGGTCGTCTTCGGGCGGGCCCGCTTCCTCTCTCCCGAGCGGATCGAGGTGCGCCGCACCGGCGGTCTGCCCGAGGAGATCGGTGCCCGCCATTTCGTCATCGCCACCGGCTCGCGTCCTTACCATCCGCCCGATATCGACTTCCGGCACCCGCGGGTGCTCGATAGCGACTCCGTGCTCGGACTCCAGCACACCCCCCGCTCCATCGCCATTTACGGGGCCGGGGTCATCGGCTGCGAGTATGCCTCGATCATGAGCAACCTGGACGTCAAGGTGAACCTGGTCAACACCCGGGACCGGCTGCTCTCCTTCCTGGACGACGAGATCACCGACGCCCTCTCCTATCACCTCCGCCAAGGGGGCGTGGTGATCCGCAACGACGAGACCTACGAGCGTGTGGAGGCCCAGGACGACGGCGTGGTGCTGCACTGCCGCTCCGGCAAGAAGTTCAAGACGGACGTCCTCTTGTGGGCCAACGGCCGCACCGGAAACACCATGGACATGGGGATCGAGGCGATCGGGCTGGTCCCGAACAAGCGCGGTCAATTGGAGGTCAACCAGAGCTACCAGACGGCGTTGCCCCATATCTACGCCGTCGGCGACGTGGCCGGGCCCCCGGCGCTCGCCAGCGCCAGCTACGACCAGGGGCGATTCGTCGGCGCCCATATCGCCGATGGGCAATGCGACTGGTCCCTGATCGAGGAGTTTCCGACCGGCATCTATACCGTCCCGGAGATCAGCTCGGTGGGGCGTACCGAACGGGAGCTCACCGCCCGACAGATCCCCTACGAGGTGG
>JBAPYD010000396.1:0-2856 GCA_049284555.1 Chromatiaceae bacterium
CGCCCGACGTCAGCAGGGCCCACGACACGCCGGCGCTCCTTGCGGGGCACCTTGACGGAAAAATAGCCCTGATCCAGGTGAAACCCCCGGATCTTCTCTATGACGGGCACACTGGGGGCCTCCGCCCGTGTCGCGGACATTGACAGGACCGGCGTGTGCCGCATCTGAACGAGCACGCGAATCTTCTCCTTCATCTCCTTACTCTCCCTTGCTACCCGTATCGTCTGGGTCGATGGGTGCGACCTTCACGTCCCCATGAACCCCCACGACCTCCTCGGACAGGGCGACCGAATCCGCATCCCCCGGATCACCGTCCACACGAACGACGTAGAGACCCCGCTTGGGACTGATCGAAACCAGGCCATAGTCGGTGTCGACCTTCAGCCCGTACGGCTCCACCAGGGCCCGGGCGTGCACCAGGGTCGCGTCGTGGGGATCCAGCCGGAGGGTGATCAGATAGCGCATTCCTGCTCCTGGGGAAGTCCTTTCTCTTCGACCCAACTATAGTCCATGAGATCGGGGAATCCATCTGGAGGTCGCAGGGGGGGCTCCGCTACCGGGGACATGGGCAATGGCCTCGTCTCGGCTCGCCGCAGCGGACCATCCCGTTTCTCGGGCAGGGGGCGGCGAAGGCTGCCGCCAAGGCGCGAGTCTGTCCGACAGCAGGAGCCCCCGGAAGGATTCGCGAGCGATATGCGACTCGCTTGCCAAGGGGGGCATGGCGCCAAGCTTCGGATAAATCTGAAGTCCCGGTAGGCATCGGTCGATAGTGCCCAGATCGCGGATTGTCCACCTCAAAGCCTGGGAGCTAGCATCCTTCCGACACTAAGGAGATGCTGATCAAATGCCACCCTGGCATTCGATCAGCTCGCGCTCCGAGAGGCGGGACTCTATAAGCGCTCCATTTTCAAGCGCTTACGGCGCTTGAAAATGCCGGGCGATCCTTGGCCCGGACGGGTAACGCTGATTAGATTCCGTCCTGGCATTAAATCAGCTCGCGTTCCGGGACGCGCGCGTCTCGGGATGCGCAAGAGATGAGCGCTTGCCTAAGCGCTTCAATACCTTGGTTTGATTCTTTCAACGGCCTTCTCCAGCAGGCGAAGGACATCGGGGTCAACGCGGTCACGGTCGATGTCTGGTGGGGCGTGGTCGAGGCGGCCGGCGACCAGCAGTTCGACTGGAGCTACTACGACACCGTCTTCCAGAAGATCATCGACAAGGGGCTCGGGATCGTCCCCATCATGTCCTTCCACAAGTGCGGCGGCGGCCCCGGGGACAACTGCGACATCCCGCTGCCGAGCTGGCTGGGCAACCACTTCCCCGGATTCGGCCCCGATGATCTCAAATACGAGAGCGAGACCGGTGCCAAGCTCGATGACGCCATCGTCCCCTGGGCGACCGAGAATCCCGCTGTGCTGGATGAATTCAGCGAGCTCATGCAGGCATTCGCGCAGCACTTCGCGCCTCAGGCGCCGCACTTCGTCGATCTCAATGTGAGCCTGGGTCCGACCGGCGAGCTGCGCTATCCCGCATACAACGGCGACGACGACTGGAGCTATCCGGATCGCGGCAACTTCCAGGCCTACAGCCCGCTCGCCCGCACCCGATTCCGGGACTGGGCCCTGGCGAGCTTCGGCGGTCTGTCCGGCGTCTCCAACCGTTGGGGGATCCCGCTGGCCAATGCCGACGAGATCCGCCCGCCCGGGGGCGACCTCCCACCCGGACAGCGCCGTGCCCAGGGTTTCGTCGACCAACAGGACTATAAGCGCCACCCCTACGGTCGCGACTTTGTCGACTGGTATCACCAGTCCCTGGTCGGCCACGGCAGGCGCGTGCTACTCGCCGCCGACGGGGCCTTCACGGGCGCCCTCGACAGCATCCCCCTCGGCATGAAGCTTCCGGGCGTGCACTGGCAGCTCAAGTGCACGCCGCAACCGCGCATCGCGGAGGTCACAGCCGGCCTCGTGCGCACGAGCCTCGACCTGCGCCCCGCGGATGCGGCGAGGGCGGATGCCTACGGGTATCGCGACATCATGGAGATGCTCGCCGAGGTGAAGCAGGCCGCCGGCCGCGATTTCGTCCTGCACTTCACGGCGCTGGAGATGGACAATGACCCGGGCTGCGTGGGCACCTCGATGGCCGAGGCCCTCGTCTTCTGGATCTCCCAGGGTGCGGCCGATCAGGGGATCACCCACAAGGGCGAGAACGCGCTCGCCTGCGTCAACGGGCCGGAGCCGCCGGACAGCCCGGACAACCGAAACTGGGGACGCATCCGCAACGCCTTCACCCATGCCCCCTACCGCGGCTTCACCATGCTCCGCCTCGTGCAGGGGGGCTGCAATCCGTGGCAGACGGACAAGAGCGACTATGCCACCTTCATCGATGGCTTCGCGGGCAGCGGCGAGCCCCTCAGGGTGCACCTCGCCGAATGGCAGTACTGCCCGACGGATCAGGGCTGCACTTACAACCTCTATGCCTTCGACGGCCTGACGGGCGACTTCGAGCTGAGCTACGAGGGCTTCCTCAACGGCCGGCACTGGTGGAGCGGCGAGATTCCGACCGCCCCCGACACCTTCCGCTTCACCTTCAATAACACCAACGGCTGGGAAGGCGGTCCAGCGCAATTCGACCGTGGCTACGATCGCGACGCCCACGGAAACGAGATCTACGCCCTCGGTCGTGTCGATTCGACCGTGTACACGAACAGGCCTTGAGCTTCGGAATGATCCGCGGGGGGCGTCAAGCCCCCCGGCGTTACTGCAATCCAATAGCGGCGCTGACTCTCGTTCGCCCGCTAACCCCGACGGCCCCACCCAGCTACCTGGTGCAACGGCGCCTGCTCAGGCCCACCAACAC
>JBAPYD010000397.1:0-3206 GCA_049284555.1 Chromatiaceae bacterium
CTCCGGGCAGTGCGCGGACGCCTTGACCGAGATGGAGGAGGCGCGGGAGCGGCTCCACGACCTGTTGGCGGAGGTGGATCGTCTGGCGGAGCGCCGAGAGGAGCTCTCCGCGGGCCGCGACGCCCTGCGGGTCGCGGTGGACCAGGGACGGGAGGCGGAGCGCCGCTGCCGCGAGCGGGCCCAGAACCTGCGGGTGGGGGTGGAGTCCAACCGCGCTGCCCTGGACGCCATCCAGCGCAGTCTGGCGCGGCTCGATTCCCAGCAGATCCAGCTCAGGGAGCGTCGTGACGAGCTGGTGGACGCCCTGGAGGAGGCGGTGGAGCCCCTGGCCGAGCAGCGTGCGCGGCTCGATGAGCAGCTTGCCCTCAGGGTCGAGGTGGAAGAGGATCTGTCCCAGGCCCGCCGGCACCTCGAGGAGCTGGACGCGGAGGTCCGCGCCTTGGAGCAGGAGCGCCATGGGGTGGAGCAGGAGGCCCAGGCTGGCCAGGGGACCCTGGATCGGCTACGCCTGGAGCGCCAGGAGCGTCTCGTGCGTCGCCGCACCCTGGAGGAGCAGCTGACCGAGGCCGACAGCGCCCTGAGCGAGATCCTGGCCCAGCTGGACCCGGCCGCGGAAGAAGGCGCCTGGCAGGAGCGGCTGGCAAAGGTCTCCGCCCGCATCCAGCGTCTGGGGGCCATCAACCTGGCCGCCATCGACGAGTACGAGGAGCAGAGGCGGCGCAAGGCCTACCTGGACGAGCAGCACGTCGATATCGCCCGGGCCCTGGAGACCCTGGAGGCGGCCATCCGCAAGATCGACCGGGAGACCCGAGGCCGCTTCAAGGATACCTACGACCAGGTCAACCATGGGTTCCAACAGCTCTTCCCGCGACTCTTCGGCGGCGGCCATGCCTACCTCGAGCTGACCGGAGAGGACTTGCTCGAGACCGGGGTCAGCGTCATGGCGCGCCCGCCGGGTAAGCGAAACTCCAGCATCCACCTCCTCTCGGGCGGGGAGAAGGCGCTCACCGCGGTGGCCCTGGTCTTCGCCATCTTCCAGCTCAACCCCGCCCCCTTCTGCATGCTCGACGAGGTGGACGCCCCGCTGGATGACGCCAACGTGGGGCGCTTCTGCGAGCTGGTGCGGTCCATGTCGGATAAGGTTCAATTCATCTTCATCAGCCACAACAAGGTCACGATGGAGATCGCTCACCACCTGTTGGGCGTCACCATGCACGAGCCGGGGGTTTCGCGCCTGGTGTCGGTGGACGTGGAGGAGGCGGCGCGCCTGGCGGCCGTCTCCTGAGAGAAGGGCGGGCCAGGCGCCGGCTGCCCGCCCCGGACCCATCCGCCGATCCGCCGGGTTATACTCCCCGGCGTCTTCATTCACCCGTGCCGCGAACGAACGCCTCGAATGGATGCCAATACCGTACGCCTAATCCTCATCATCGTTGGGGCCATCGTCCTCTTCGGTCTCTATCTTTGGGAGCGTAGCCGCAGCTCCGGAGATGAGCAGGATGACGAAGAAGACTACGGGGCCTCGGACACTGCTCAGCGCGGACGGACGAAGCAGGAGCCCCAGTTCGGCAGCCTGGCCGAGGGGGACGCCCCCCGCCGCGCGGAGTCCGAGGGCGCGCTGGACACCGAGGGCGGCCTCAGGGACGACGACGAGACCCCGCTCCTGATCCAGCTCAGCGTCGCCAAGCGAACGGGCGAATTCGCGGGGCCCGACATCCTGGAGGTGTCCGAGTCCTGCGGTCTGCGCCCCGGGGAGATGGACATCTTCCACTGCCTGGACGAGTTCGACGACGGGACGCGGATCTATTTCAGCATGGCCAATATGGTCAAGCCCGGCACCTTCCCCTTCGATGCCATGGAGGACTTCAGCACCCCGGGGATGATGCTGTTCGCCCAGTTGGAGGGCTATCCGGAGGACCTGACCGTCCTGGAGGAGATGATCGCCACCGCCCGCAAGCTCGCCAACAGCCTGGGAGGCGATGTCCTGGACAACACCCGCCGGCCGCTGACGGTCCGCAAGGAAGAGGAGATGCGCACCGCCGTGCTGGCCCATGAGACGCGCCGTACGAGGTCGTTGCGCCGGTGAGCGGCGGGGATTCCGTCCCGACGCCGATTCGGGACCGGGCCGAGGCCCTGCGCTCCGCCATCCGCCACCACAACTACCGCTACTACGTCCTCGACGATCCGGAGATCCCGGACGTCGAGTACGATCGGCTCGTGGCCGAGCTCAAGGAGCTGGAGGCGGCCCATCCCGGCCTGGTGACCCCGGATTCCCCCACCCAGCGGGTGGGGGCCGCGCCGCGGCCCGAGTTCACGGAGGTTCGTCATCGACTCCCCATGCTGTCCCTGGACAACGCCATGGGCGACGGCGCGCTGGGGGAGTTCCACCGCCGGGTCACCGCGCTGCTGGGTCGCGATGGGGAGGTCCTCTACACCGCGGAGCCCAAGCTCGACGGTCTGGCGGTGAGCCTGCGCTACGAGGGAGGTGCCCTGGTGCAGGCGGCCACCCGGGGCGACGGGAGAACCGGGGAGGACGTCACCCTCAATGTCCGCACCATTGCCAGCGTGCCCCTGCGCCTACTCCGTGAGGACCGGCCCCGGGTGCTGGAGGCGAGGGGAGAGGTCTACATGACCATCGCCGGCTTCGAGCGGCTCAACGACGAGGCCCGCCGCGCGGGGGAGAAGACCTTCGCCAATCCCCGCAACGCCGCTGCCGGCAGCCTGCGTCAGCTCGACCCGCGCATCACGGCCGCGCGCCCCCTCCACTTCTGCTGCTACGGTTGGGGGGAGCTCTCCACCGATGCCGGCCCGAGCCAATACGCCATGCTCCAGCGCATCGCCGGCTGGGGCCTGCCGATCTCGCGGGAGCTCCGCGTGGTCGAGGGCCTGGCCGGTTGCCGCACCTACTTCGACGACCTGGGGTGGCGGCGCGATGCCCTGGGCTATGAGATCGATGGTGTCGTCTTCAAGGTCGATCGCCTGGCGGACCAGGCGACCCTGGGATTCACGGCCCACCACCCGCGCTGGGCCGTGGCGCGCAAGTTCCCGCCCCAGGAGGCGCTGACCGTGGTGGAGGCGGTGGAGTTCCAGGTGGGCCGCACCGGGGCGGTGACCCCGGTGGCCCGGCTCAGACCCGTCCAGGTGGGGGGGGTGACCGTCTCCAACGCGACCCTGCACAACATGGACGAGGTGGAGCGCAAGGACGTGCG
>JBAPYD010000398.1:0-4060 GCA_049284555.1 Chromatiaceae bacterium
CTGCTGCAGGCCGCGGCCTAGGGGCCGTCCCCGAGGGGGCTGCGTCCTTCGGTCCCGAGCGGGCGCGGGTCGGGCGAAGCTGAAGCGCGGGCGGGGGATCCGGTGACGGGTCCCCCGCCCGCGTGCATTTGAGGCCCGGTCAGCCCGCGCGGGAAGCGCAATAGATCAGCGTCTCCCCTAGAGTCCAGATGAGCCGAGTGACCGCCTGATTTCATCCGTGGATCCCTACGATTCGCTCTCCTACGAGAGCATCTGCTTCCCCGAGACCCATCCAGACTACCTGGCGGTCCTCGGGCGCCTGATGGGCCTCGCCGCGGCGGAGCCCTCGACCTGCCGGGTCCTGGAGCTGGGTTGCGCCTCCGGGGGCAATCTGATCCCCATGGCGACGGAACTGCCGGGTGCGCGGCTGCTCGGCATCGATCGCTCGGGGTCCCAGGTGGAGGCGGGAAGCCGCTTGATCGACGGGTTGGGCCTCGGCAACGTGCGGCTCGTCCAAGGGGACATCCTGGACCTCGATCCCGAGCCTGGCTCCGGGCTGGGCCAGTTCGATTACATCATCGCCCACGGGGTCTACTCCTGGGTCCCGGCCCCGGTGCAGGAGCGGTTGTTGCGGCTCGGGCGAGGCCTTTTGGCCCCCGACGGGCTCCTCTATGTCAGTTACAATGTGCTGCCCGGCTGGCGCCTGCGTGGAGCCCTGCGGGACATCCTGCTCGACGCCTGCCGGGAGGGGAGCGACCCCCGGCAACGGCTTGTCGTCGCCCGGGCCGCCCTCGATCGGCTGGCAAGGGGTCTCGCGGATGTTCCCGGGGCGGCAGCGGACCTCCAGCGGGAGGAGATTCGCAGACTGCGGGACGCCCCGGGGAGCTACCTCTATTTCGAGTACCTGGCCGAGCACCACAGCCCCATCCTGTTTCGGGACTTCGTCCGGGCCTGCGAGTCGGCGGGGCTGCGTTACCTCTGCGATACCCAGCTCCATACCCAGTTCCCCGCGACCCTCGGGGACTCGGTCGAGGCGGCCCTCGCGGACCTGGAGGATGGGCTGGAGGTCGAGCAGTGGCTGGACTTCCTGGGCAACCGGGCCTTCCGGCAGAGCCTGCTGATCCGCGACGACGCCGAGGCCGAGGAGCTCCTCTCCCTGGAGCGCTTCGCGGACCTGAGCCTCTACGCGGACCTGCGGCCGCCCGCCAGGGCCCGTCCACGGGATTCCCGACCCGTGTCGTTCGCTCGGCCCAGCGGGGAGGGTGTCGAGGTCTGTCATCCGCTGACCAAGGCCGTCCTTGCCGCCCTGGGTGAGGCCTTCCCGGACGCCCTGCCCCTGGGGGCGGTCCTGCCCCAGGCGCAGCGATCGGTGGCCCAGCTGGGCGGGCTCGCGACGGCGGATGACTTGGACTCACTCCTCGCCGAGCTGTTCGGTCTGTTCGCCCGGGGGGCCATCCAGGGGCGGCTGCACCCGCGGCGTCTCCCGCCCGGCCTGCCGGAACGTCCCCGGGTGAGGCCACTGGTGCGTGCGCTGGTGGCGCAGGGGCGCCTCCAGGTGCCCACCCGCGACCACGGCAACCTGGACCTGGACCCCGTGGCGGCCCGCCTGATCCCGCTTCTGGACGGCACCAGGACCCGGAGCGAGCTGATGGCGGCCCTCCTGGACCCTCACCGGGATTCGGGGGACCATGGCAGGGGATACTCAGGAAGGGGCCGCGACGCGGCGCGTCAGGTCCAGGGCCTGATCGCGCTCTTCCATCGCTATGGGCTCTTGGATCCGGAGGTTCCCGGACCCTGAGGGGGATCGGCCCGACCCCGACCGCCCCGACGTACGCGGGGGGCGGGTGCGGGCGCGGGCGCGAAGGTTGCCTTGCTGACCACCCGGTGGGGCCGCGGCCCCACCGGGTCCCTCCTTACTTGCTCGTGTCGGTCTCGAACATGCGATAGACGACCCCGGCGATCACCGCGCCGACGATGGGCGCGACCCAGAAGAGCCAAAGCTGGGCCAGGGCCTTGCCCTCACCCGAGAGGAAGAGCACCAGGGCGGGTCCGGTGCTGCGGGCGGGGTTCACCGAGGTGTTGGTGACGGGGATGGAGATCAGGTGGATCAGGGTCAGGGCGAGCCCAATGGCTAAACCGGCGTGGGTGCCAATCCCCCGCTTGTCGGTTGCCCCGAGGATGATGAAGAGGAACATGGCGGTCATCGCGACCTCGGTGATGAGTCCGGCCGTGAGGCTGTAGCCGCCGGGGGAGAGCTCGCCGTAGCCATTGACCGCCAGGCTGTTGGCGCTCAGGGCGAAGTCCGCGTTCCCGCTCGCGATGATCAGGATCAGGAAGGCCGCGAGGATGGCCCCGATGGTCTGGGCGATGATGTACAGGGGCGCCTCCCCGCCGGGGAAGCGTCCGCCGACCACCAGCCCCACGGTCACGGCCGGATTCAGGTGACAGCCCGAGATGTGCCCGATGGCATAGGCCATGGTGAGCACGGTGAGGCCGAAGGCCAGGGAAACGCCCAGCAGCCCGATGCCGATATGCACCTGGCTGCCGCCGATATCGGCCATGAAACCGGCTGCCAGAACGGCGCTGCCGCAGCCGCCGAGGACCAGCCAGAAGGTGCCGATCAGCTCGGCGAGGGAACGGGACATAAGTGACATCGGGGCTCCTTTGGAGTTTGTTGGTTGAAGAACCGGCGAAAATGACGGGCCGACATCCCCACGCGGAATCCGCCGGGGTCAGGCTGCACGTCCCGGCTTGCCCTCTGGGGACCAGCGGGGCCCGGGTTTCGAGCGGGGGCGATTATACGTTTCGCCGTGCACCGGCGCAGGTGTCATCGACCGTGCAGGTGGGCGCGCGGTTGCGGCTGGGCCTCGAAGCTCGTAGCCTTGACGGCTGGCATCCGGACCCACCCCGTCCCATCAGTCGTATCTCAGGAATCAAGCCGTGGACACCGACAGCGACCGCGCCCGCTTCAACATGATCCATCAGCAGATCCGCCCTTGGGACGTGCTCGACGAGCGCGTTCTCGGGGTCATGGAGGCGTTGCGGCGCGAGCCCTTCGTCCCGGATGCCTATCAGGGGCTTGCCTATGCGGACATCGAGGTGCCCCTGGAAGGCGGCCGCGCCCTGCTGGCCCCCAAGGTGGTGGGGCGCATGCTTCAGGCGCTTGCCGTGAAGCCCGGGGACAAGGTGCTGGAGATCGGAAGCGGCACCGGGTATGGGACCGTCTGTCTCTGTCGCTTGGGAGGCCGGGTGATGGGCCTGGAGCCGGACGCGGCCCTCGCGGCGGCCGCTCGTGAGCACCTCGCCGGCCTGGATTGCCCAGGCTCGGAGATCCTGGAGCTGGACCCCTTCTCGGACCCTATCCCCGGCGGACCTTTCAACGTGGTCGCCATCAACGGCTCCCTGCCGCACGCCGATGCCCTTGGTCCCTTCGAGCAGCAGCTCGCGGTGGTTGGGCGGCTCTTCTGCATTGTCGGCGAGCCCCCGGTCATGGGTGCCTGTCTGGTCACCCGGCTCAGTCCCCAAGGCTTCCGTCGGGAGACCCTGTTCGCGACGAGCGCCGCCCCCCTGACCGCGACGCCCCCGCTCCCCGATTTCGTCTTCTAGCCGGCGCCCTCCGGGCCCATGCTGAGCCTCAAGCCGCGGGATCTGGCCGAGCTCCTGGCGCAACCCCAGGGGTCGCCCCAGGACGCGCCCGTGCTGCTCGACGTGCGCGAGCCCTGGGAGCTGACCATCTGCGGCATCGAGGGATCCATCTCGATTCCCATGCAGCAGATCCCCAGGGCGGTCGCCGACCTGGATCCGGATCGACCCATCGTGTGCATCTGCCACCACGGGATCCGAAGCTTCCAGGTGGCCCGCTACCTGGAGCACCAGGGGTTCGGGCGGGTGATCAACCTGGAGGGGGGCGTCGCCGCCTGGGCCCGCGACGTCGACCCCGCCATGGCGACCTATTAGCCCGCCTTCTCCGTCTCCCGGTCCTCTCGTGGATCGAGGCTCCCCGCCCGGCCCGCCCAGGGTGCCCTCGTGTCCTTTCCCCCCCTCCCGGTGAGGGTGCCGCAGAAGCCCCTCGCCCCAGAGG
>JBAPYD010000399.1:0-3668 GCA_049284555.1 Chromatiaceae bacterium
GGGCGGAGGCCCCCAGTGTGCCCGTCATAGAGAAGATCCGGGGGTTTCACCTGGATCAGGGCTATTTTTCCGTCAAGGTGCCCCGCAAGGAGCGCCGGCGTGTCGTGGGCCCTGCTGACGTCGGGCGGGTCTTCAGCTTCGACCTCCGCCCCGAGGTGTCGACCTATCTGATTCGCGGTGAGGTGGAGGACGAGGCGGCGCTCGAAGCGCTCAGGCAATCGATCGCGGAAGACCCGGACGGGGTCGGGGTGTTCTCCGATCCGCGCATCAGCGCCATCGCCACCTGTCCCAGGTCACCGGTGGGAACCCACCAGGACGTGGCCGATCGATTGGGGGTGCTGACCCTGCAGAACCGCGGCATGGATGGCTCCAACGTCCTGGTCGCGGTGGTGGACACGGGGATCAACCTGAATCACCTCAGGGAGAAGGGCCAGGACCCGCTCTTCGACGGTACCAGGAGCTGGTCTCCCGTCACGGACTCGGTCCTCGGCGATATGCCGGTGGACCACGGGACCATGTGCGCATTCGACGTCGGCATCGCGGCGCCGCGCTGCACGCTTCTGGACTACGCCCTGCTGCAATCGACGGCAACGGGCGGGTCAGCAATGGACGGATTCCTCAGCGACGCGGTGAGGGGCTTCAGCCAGCTGCTGGATCTCATGGCCGGACCCAATGCACCGGCGGCGCTGGTGGTCAACAACAGCTGGGGGATGTTCCATTCGTCCTGGGATTTCCCGGTCGGGCATCCCGGGAACTACAGCGACAACCCGGAGCATCCCTTCAACATCATCGTCGAGAGCCTGGAGGATGCGGGTGCCGACATCCTGTTCGCCGCGGGAAACTGTGGGGCGGAATGCCCGGACACACGCTGTGAGGACGAGAGCGATCAGGGGATCTACGGTGCCAACAGCCATCCGAGCGTCCTGAGCATCGCCGGTGTCACGGTGGACGCCGTGCGTCTGGGATACTCCACCCAGGGGCCGGGCCGACTGGACCAGAACAAGCCGGACCTGTGTGCCTACACCCATTTCGCGGGCTCGGAGGTCTACGACTCGGACGGGGGCACGTCCGCGGCCTGCCCAACGGCCGCCGGCGTGGTTGCGGCGATTCGCAGCGTCTACTCGTCGGCGCGGTTGCCGCCGGCGCAGCTCCGTAACCTCATGCGGCGCTCGGCGCGGGATCTCGGCGGGATCGGCTTCGACTTCGACCACGGATACGGTCTGATCGACGTTCCGGCCCTGCTCGACCTCCTGGATCGTTCCGACGCGCAACCGATCGTGGTGGGTCAGCAGGTCGCGGGAAATCTGAAGGAAACCGGGGCGACCCTGACCTACAAGCTCGCCGTGGGAAGTGCGCTCAACATCGACCTGGATGGACCGAGCGGGGTCGATTTCGATATCTACGTCCGCAAGGGCGCACAGCCAACAACCTCCGAATACGATCACCGCGGATACACGAGCTCCGCGGACGAGAAGATCCGGATCGAGCCGATGGAGGCCGGCGACTACTACATCATGGTCCGTTCCTATCGCGGAGCCGGGAGCTTCACCCTCAGGGCTACGATCGGTTGACGCTCGAGCTGCGGCGGGCTGACCGCGATCGGGCACCGCGCCGGCCCTTCCTTCCTGCGCCAGCGAGCGGACACGCCAGCGGACGGCGTGTCTTTCGAGCGCATCAAGGCCGCCGCGAAGGCTGTGGCCCAGGCGTGAATCGTCGCGGGACGCTGAGCCCACGGGCCGGCGGATCGATTGGGGTTAGGGGCCTATCCCGGCAAACCGGGTTGGATAGGGAGATAGACGCGGAACTCCGCGCCGGGCTCCGCGTTGACCACGTCCACCCGCCCGTTCATGGCCTGTGCCAGCTGGCGCACGAGGGCGAGGCCGATGCCAGTGCCCATGGTGTCTCGGGTGAGGGCGTTGCCGGGGCGGTAGAAAAGCAGAAAGATCTTCTTCCTCTGGTCCTGGGGGATGCCCGGACCGTGGTCGCGAACCGATAGGCGGAGCTCCTTGTTTGCCTCCGGAACACAGCGTATCTGGATCTCTTTGCGCTCCGCGTTCCGGGAAAACTTGATCCCGTTATCCACGAGGTTGATCAGGATCTGGGAGAGGAAGTCCGCGTCTACCCGGACCACGAGGGCCTCCGCCGCGCGGCAGTCGAGATCGAGCTTGAATCCCACGGATTCCACCTGGGATACAAGCCTCGGGGCGATGCCGTGCATCAGGACGCCGACGGGCGTTGGTGTCAGCTCGACCGTCAGCTCATTGCGCGTCAGGCGGGCGAGTTGGAGGACGTTGTTGATCAGCCGGGTCAGGCGCTCGCTCTCGCTACAGATGAAGTCGTAGTAGGTCCGTCGGCGCTCGTCGGTGACCCAGCCCTCCCGAAGCATATCGCCGTACATGCGAATGGACGTGAGCGGGGTCTTGAGCTCGTGGCTCACGGAGGAGACGAAGTCCTGCTGCTGGCGGGTCAGGGCGATCTGCCGCAGACCCAGGCGGTACAGGGCATAGAAGCCCCCGGTCAGTACCAGCGCCAGGATGGCCGCGAGCCAGCCCACCACCCGCCCCCCCGGTCCCGCCGGGAGCCGATCGGCGCTGAAGACCAGCTCGAGGTCCCCGGCCGGTGCCGAGAGTCGTCCGCGGTAGAGGAGGGCGCCACTGAGTCCCTCGACACTGCTGAGGTAGTCCCGTCCGGTCCGGGCGCCGAGCACGGATAGCACCGTGCCGCGGTAGGCAATGCTGAGATCGCTGATGCGTGACAGCGAGGTGCTCCGATAGGCCTCTTCGACGAGGCCGCGGAGAAAGGCGTCCCGTTCGAGCAGGGCACCCTGAATAAAGCGCTGTCCCCCGCGCCAGACCTTGCGATAGAGGACGAAATGGCCGCTCTCCAGCAGACTCATCTCGAAGGGGTCCAGCTCGCTCTCGAATATCCGGATTCGGATCGTCGGACTGTCCTGCGCCGTGTCCGGATCCAGGACCCTCCCGGATTCCGCCGGTTCTTCGGACGGCGTCCCGAGGCTCGCCCTTGACCCCGTCCCCGGCGTGCTAGGCGGTGGCGGCGACACCTGGCCGCGCGGTGCCTCGGCGCCAGCGGAGGGTGGTGCGGACTCCCTGGAGGGGGAGGCGGATGGAGCCGGGTACAGGGGCTCCGGCAGCAGGCCGCGCTCCCGGCGTTGGGCGCGCTCTTTCGCAAGCTGCTTGTCGGGCGCGAAGTCCGCTCCTCGCTTGGCGTCCTCGGACTTGCGCTGGTACGCCATGTCCAGGTTCAGATCCTCGACCTTGGCGAGTTGCTTCTTGCGCTCTGTCGCCCCTTCGGGCGCCCGCTGCTCCCCGGCGCTCTCCAAGCGGTCGAAGCCGGCCTGCGCCGGGACCGGGACGTTGGCCTGCGGTGCCGGCGCGGACCCGGGCCGGGCCGTCATCTCGACCGCTTGGTCGGCAAGCGACGTCAAGGATCCCTCCGACTCGGCCTGTGGCGGAAGCGGCATGGCGGGCTCATGCGCATCCCGCGTCGCCGCCTCGCCTCCACCGCTCACCGGTTGTCGATCCCCCGTGTCGTATCGGGTGCCCGTGTCGACCAGGCGATTGCGGGCGAGAATGCCGTGGAGGTCTGCCGCCAGGGCCTCGCGTCGTTCCTGCTCCGCCGGGGGCAGGCCGTAGGCCGCGACATTGCCG
>JBAPYD010000400.1:0-4735 GCA_049284555.1 Chromatiaceae bacterium
GCGCCCGCCCTTTCCGCTTCATGCTCCGCCTGCTGCTCGGAGTCGGGGTCCAGCTGGTGCTCCTGGTGCTTCTGCTCACCGGGCTGGTGCTCGGCACCCAGACGGGGCTGCGGACGGCGATCGCCATCGCCACGGATCTGGCCCCGGGGGTGATCCGGGTGGGCGAGGTGCAGGGGCGGGTGCTGGGGCGGCTTCATCTGGAGGGCGTGGAAGTCCACCTTCCGGACCTCGACCTCAGGTTGGGTAGCCTCGACCTCGACTGGTCCCCCCTGGGGGCGGTCACGGGCACCCTGCGCGTGCGCCAACTCGCGGCCCGTGACATCGATGTGACCGCGGCGCCCAGCGAGGAAAAGGCGCGGGAGCCCATCGCCCTGCTCGAGGTGGTGCTGCCCATCGCGGTCGAGATCGACGAGGCACTGGTGGAGCGTCTTCGGGTGTCCGAGCCGGGGGCCGAGCAGCCCACCTTCGCCCTGGATCGCGCCGCTTTGGCCGCGCAGCTCAAAGGGGGCGAGCTCGATCTGACGCGCCTGGAGGTGGAGCTTCCGCAGCCCAGCCTGACCGCCCAGGCCACCGGCCAGGCGAGGCTGTCGGGTGCCTATCCACTCGGTCTCGACCTGCATTGGGAGCTGAGTCTGCCCCCGGGGGCCCGGCTCCAGGGCGCGGGTCATCTCGGCGGTGACCTCCAGCGCCTTCGCATCGAGCATGACCTCACCGGCTCGGCCCGCGCGCGGCTCGACGCCGAGGTCCAAGACCTTCTTGGACGCCCGAGCTGGGAGGGTCTCGTGGAGGTTCTGGGTGTAGACCTACCCGACTTCGCCCTTGATGCCCCCCAGATCGACCTCACCGGCAGTATCGAGACCAAAGGGGACCTGGACGTCGCCACGGTCACGGGCAGGCTGGACGGCAAGGCCCCGGATCTCCCCGACTTCGGGCACCTGGAGGCCAACCTGGATGTTCAGTGGAAGGACCGGGCGCTCGCCGTGCGTACCCTGGACCTGCATGAGTCGGTGTCCGGGGCGATCTTCAACCTCGAGGGCGACCTGGACCTCAAGCCAGACCCCGGCCGTTTCGGGCTCGAGGGCTCGTGGGAGCGACTGCGCTGGCCCCTCTCGGGGGATCTGCTGGCGGAGTCGCCCCGGGGGAGCCTGGCGGCCTCCGGTACCTTCGACGCCTACCAATACAGCCTCTCCGCGGCGGCCCAGGGCCCCGAGCTTCCGGCCGTCGAGCTCGGCCTCTCGGGCACCGGTGACAGGAACCGAACCCACGTCGAGCCGCTCGAGATCAAGGCGTTGGGCGGGACCCTGACTGCGTCCGGTGACCTGGCCTGGGTCCCCGAGCTGGCCTGGGACCTGCGGGCGCGCGGCCAGGACCTGAACCCCGCGGACCTGGCGCCCGGAATGGAGGACCGGATCGGGCTGGCCCTGGAGACCAAGGGCGGGCTCGCGGGCTTCGACTACGACCTGGCCCTGACCACCCAGGGGCCGGGTCTTCCACCCGCCCGGCTCGCCCTGGGCGGACGAGGGGACGGGCGGGGCACCGATATCGCGACGCTCCGCCTCGAGGCGCTCGAGGGACGGGTCGAGGGCCAAGGCCGCGTGGGCTGGGACCCCGAGATCGGCTGGGAGGCCGAGCTCGTCGCCAGCGACCTCAACCCGGGCAGCTACGCGCCCGAATGGCCGGGGCGAATCGGCGGGCGCATCCTGACCCGGGGGACGCTGGGGACCGACGGGCCCCATGCACAGGCCGCGATCGAGGGTCTCCAGGGGGAGCTTCGGGGCTACCCCGTGGCGGTCGAGGGGCAGGTCCGGATGGCGGGAAAGTCGATCCAGGTGGAGGGGCTCCAGGCCTCGTCGGGCCCCACCGTGGCGCGGGTGGACGGTGCCCTCGCGGGTGAGTCGATCGGTTTCGCCTTCGAGCTGAGCTCTCCCGATCTCGCGAGCCTGCTGCCCGATGCCAGGGGCAACGTCGGCGCGAAGGGCCGGCTGGACGGGACCCTCAAGGCCCCGCAGCTCAAGCTCGACCTGTCGGCTGGGAATCTGGAGATAGCGGGTCAGGGGGTCGAAGACCTCGCGGGATCGGCGGATGTTGGCCTGACCCCGGAGGGCCGCTTCGCCATCCGGCTCGACGGGAAGAATCTCCTCGCCGGGGGGCTGCGCTTCGACACCCTGACGGTGCGCGGCGATGGGGGCATGCCCGATCACCGGCTGAGCGCCAGTCTCAACGGGCAGCCGGTGTCCGTCCAGCTTGAGGCGACGGGCTCCCTCGACCAGGGCGGGACGTACCAGGGCAGCCTGCGGCGCCTGGATCTCGATCAGGACCTGCTCGGGGCCTGGCGTCTGCAACAACCCATGCCGGTCAAGCTCGCGGGCCAACGGATCAGTGCCGGGCCCCTGTGCCTGCGAAATGCCCAGGGCTCCGGGGGCTGTCTGGGCTTCGATCAGGCCGAGGCGGGCAGCTGGACCGCCGACATCGACCTGGATCAACTGGGTGTGGAGCTCGTCCAGGGGGTTCTGCCCACGAACCTGGTCGCGGAGGGTGCGGCGCGGATCAAGGGACGCTTCCAGGCATCGGGGCCCGTGCTGACGGGGACGGCGGTCGCGGAGATCCCCCAGGGGCGTATCCGGGCGTCTTTGGGTGGAGGCAAGGCGGAGGAGCTGGATTTCTCCGGTTTCCGGCTGTCGCTGGACTCGGGATCCAACGGGATCGGTGCCCGCCTCAACGCGCCGTTCAAGGATCTCGGCGAGTTGACGGGGAGCCTGGATCTCCCCGGTTGGCGGTTGGACGCCCCGGCCCGGCCCGAGCAGCCGCTCCGGGGGGAGGTGCAGGTCAACCTGGGCGGGTTCTCCCGGATTTCCAACCTGATCCCCGATCTGACGAACGTTAAGGGGAACGTCGCCGCCGACCTGCGGCTTGGCGGAACCCTCGCGCGGCCCGAGATCCAGGGCCAGGGCGCTGCCCGAGGGCTGGGCGGCGAGGTCCCGCTGATCGGGCTCAAGGTCAAGGATCTCGACCTCAACCTCCTGGCCAGCCGGGACCGCCTGGATCTCCAGGGTCAGGGCGACGTGGGTGGAGGGCGGTTGGAGGTCTCCGGAGGCCTGACCCTGGGCTCCGCGGGGGTGACCGGTGACCTACGCGCCGGGGGGGAGCGTCTCAAGGTCGCCAATACCAAGGAGTACTATGCAATCGTGTCACCGAGCTTCCGGGTCGAGCTCAGCCCCACGGCTGCCCAGGTTCGGGGAGAGGTCCTGGTTCCGGAGGCACGCATCCGCCCGCGCACCATTCCGGCAGGGACCGTGAAGCCCTCGTCCGATGTGGTGACGGTCGACAGGGCCAAAGAGAAGGCCCCCCCATTCCCGGTCGACATCGACGTGCGGCTCAAGCTCGGGGACGACGTGACCATCGATGGCTTCGGGGTGAGGGGACGCCTGACCGGGGACCTGCGGGTCTTCCAGCAGCCCGGGCGTGACATGTTGGGGGACGGTCAGCTGTCCATCGTCGACGGGATCTACCGGATCTCGGGTGGCTTTGGACTGGCCGCCGAGTTCGGTTCACCCTTGACCATCGAGCAGGGGCGGCTGATCTATGCCAAGAGCCCGATCGACAACCCCGGGCTGTTGCTCCAGGCCCAGCGGGAGGGTGGTGACGCCTCGGCGGGGGTGCGGGTCCGCGGGACTATCCGCAAGCCCAAGCTCGCCTTCTTCTCCGAGAGCGACCCGGACATGACCCAGGCGGAGATCACCAAGTACGTGCTGACCGGTATCCCGCCGAGACGGGACACGGGAACCGAGGACCGTTCCCTGTCCTTCGGGACCTACGTGGCGCCCAAGCTCTTCGTGGAGTACGAGAGCGGGCTAAGCGACCAGAAGGACAAGGTCAAGCTCCGCTATGACCTGACCCGGAGCATCGAGCTCCAGACCGAGACCGGGGAGAGTCCGGGCGGGGACATCTTCTACAAGTTCGAGAATTGAGCCAGGGACTGCCGGCTCCAGCAGAGGATCGGACCCCCGGCCTATGTTCCAACGATCGCTTCCGTTGCTGTCGCTCCTCTTTCTCGGCGGCCCCGGTGCCGCGGCGGGCGAGGGCGACGGACCCTCGGGTGCCATCCGATTCGACCTGAATCGGCTCGACGAATCGGGGCTCCAAGGTCCGCCCGACGGGCGCCGAGCCCTGGATTACGAGTTCTGCATCCCCGGGGGGGCGCAGGATCGGGAGCGGGTGGCGGCCATTGATCCGAGCGCCCGATTCCTGCCCGGTAGCCGCGGACGAATCGGTTGCCGGCCCGATCAGGTGCTCGTGCTGGGGAACACCCACCAGCCGGGATTCCGGGACGTGCTGGCGGCACTCGCCGAGCTTCCCTTCGTGGAACGCATCGTCGAGTGCGTGTTCGAGTGATGCCCGGTCCCAGCCTCCGTCCGCGCCCCCATGCCAGGCCAGGATACACGGCGTAGCCCGGATTCGGGGCTCTGGCACCCGCGCCACTGGCCGAGCTGGCTCGCGGTGGCCCTGGTCTATGGCCTGGGAAGGCTGCCTTTTCCCCTGATCTGGGCCCTGGGTCGGGGGTTGGGGCGCCTTGCCTACTCGCTGGCCGGGGATCGGCGGACGGTGGCGAGCCGTAACCTCGAGCTCTGTCTCCCCGAAGCACCCAAGGCCGAACGCGAGCGCATCCTGCGTGACCATTTCGGCTGGCTCGGCGTCGCGGCCCTCAGCCAAGGGGTGGGGTGGGGCATCTCACGGC